>NZ_JBFBJZ010000036.1:0-89043 GCF_040686255.1 Kitasatospora sp. NPDC085879
GAACCGCCTCCAGGCCATCGACCGGGAAACCGACGTCGCCTGAGCGGTGCACACAACTCCGTACCGGCTGGAGCACTCAGATCAGTACGCGGACATCAGGGCCTGGATCTCGACCTGGAACGACAATCCTCGGCCTTTCACCTGGACCAAGACCGCTGACGAGATCCTCAAATCCCTCGCCGACTATCTCACCAAGATCAACCCGACAGGCCCGGCATCAGAGCAAAACTCACCCTCGTGATTTGCGGCGCAAGACACTAGGAGTCGACTCAGGGGCAGCCGCATAGGGGCGCCGGGGGCACCTCCCGGCGCCCCTGAGTGGTTGCCCGCCGCCCCCTGTTGAGGTGCCCTCCTGCCAAGGATTGCTGTACGCCCTCTGGGCTGCGGGGCGGAAAGCGGGCAGGCTGTCACCTGGCAACTCCGCAGCACCGCGAGCTCCCACCACCCCGCCGGAGGTATGCATGGTGTTCCGCAGCGACCACCCCGAGATCGAGCCCGTCGACGTGCCGATCCACGACGCCGTCCTCGGCGACCTGAACGGCCGGGCCGACCTGCCCGCGCTGGTCGACGGCATCACCGGGCGCACCCTCAGCTACGCCGAGCTCGACCTCGCCTCCCGCCGGACGGCGGCCGGCCTCGCCGAGGCGGGGGTCCGCCAGGGCGACGTGGTCGCGCTGTACAGCCCGAACACCATCGCCTACCCCGTCGCCTTCTACGCCGCCACCCGCACCGGCGCCACCGTCACCACGGTCAGCTCCCTCGCCACCGCGGGCGAACTCACCGGCCAGCTGCGCGACAGCGGTGCCCGCTGGATCGTCACCATCGCCGCCTTCCTGCCGGTCGCCGCGGAGGCGGCCGCCGCACTCGCCGCCGACGGCCGCCCGATCGCCGAGATCTTCGTCTGCGACCAGGCCCCCGGCCACCGCTCGCTCACCGACCTCGCCGCGACCACCGCCGCCGAGCCGGCCCCGCGGATCGACCCCGGCGACCTCGCCGTGCTGCCCTACTCCAGCGGCACCACCGGCCTGCCCAAGGGCGTCATGCTCACCCACCGCTCGATCGGCTCGAATCTGGCGCAGACCGACTCGGTGCACGCCACCGCGGCCGGCGAGCGGATCATCGCGGTGCTGCCGTTCTTCCACATCTACGGACTGACGGCTCTGCTCAACCACCCGCTGCGCTGCGGTTCCACCGTCGTCGTGCTGCCCCGCTTCGACCTGGAGCAGTTCCTGCGCACCATCCAGGAGCAGCGGATCGAGGGCGTCTTCGCCGCCCCGCCGATCGTCCTGGCGCTCGCCAAGCACCCGCTGGTCGACCGCTACGACCTCTCCTCGGTCAAGTACGTGCTCAGCGCCGCGGCCCCGCTCGACGCCGAGCTCGCCGACGCCGCTGCCCGCCGGCTCGGTCTGCCGCGGATCCACCAGGGCTACGGCATGACCGAGCTCTCCCCGGTCACCCACGTCGTCCCGCTGGACGACCCGGCGCCGCCGCCCGGCACCGTCGGGAAGATGGTCGCCTCCACCGAGCTGCGCATCGTCTCCCTCGACGACCCGGACACCGACCTGCCGGCCGGGCAGAGCGGCGAACTGCTCTTCCGCGGCCCGCAGGTCATGAAGGGCTACTTCGGCCGCCAGTCCGAGACCGACGCCATGCTCGACGCCGACGGCTGGCTGCACACCGGCGACGTCGGCCACGTCGACGAGCAGGGCTACCTCTTCGTCGTCGACCGCGTGAAGGAGCTCATCAAGTACAAGGGCTACCAGGTCGCCCCCGCCGAGCTGGAGGCCCTGCTGCTCACCCACCCCGAGATCGCCGACGCCGCGGTGGTCGGCGTCACCGGCGAGGACGGCACCGAGCGCCCCAAGGCGTTCGTCGTCCGCACCCCCGGCAGCGGGCTGACCGGCGACCAGGTGCAGGAGTACGTGGCGGCCCAGGTCGCGCCGTACAAGAAAGTACGGGCGGTGGAGTTCCTCGACGCGGTGCCCAAGTCCGCCAGCGGCAAGATCCTCCGCCGCGAGTTGCGGGCCCGCCCGTCCTCCACCGGGGCGGCGGCGATCTGAGAGGATCGGCCCACCCGCCGTCGACCGCCACCGGAAAGTCAAGGCCATGACCGCCCACGCCGCCGCCCTGCGCACCCCGCAGCAGGACCGAAGCCGCGCCACCCGCCGCCGCCTGCTGGAGGCCGCCGTGGAGTGCCTGGCCGAGCTGGGCTGGCAGGGCTCGACGGTCGCCGTGGTCGCCGAGCGGGCCGGAGTGACGCGGGGCGCCGCCCAGCACCACTTCCCGACCCGCGAGGACCTCTTCACGGCGGCCGTCGAGCACGTCGCCGACGAGCGGCTCGCCCAGGTGCGGGCCAGCGCCGAGCAACTGCCGCCGGCCGGGCCGGGCCGCACCGAGGCCGTGGTCTCCATGATCGTCCGGCTGTACACCGGGCCGCTGTTCCGCGCCGCGCTGCACCTGTGGGTGGCCGCCGCGACCGAGGACGCGCTGCGCGAGCGGATCGTCGCCCTGGAGAACCACGTCGGCCGGGAGTCCCACCGGGCCGCCGTGGAGTTCCTCGGCGCCGACGAGTCCCGGCCCGGGGTGCGGGAGACCGTCCAGGCCACCATGGACATGGCCCGCGGCCTCGGCCTGGCCAACCTGCTGACCGACGACGGGGCCCGCCGGGCCGGCATCGTCCGGCAGTGGGCCGGCCTGCTGGAGGCCGCGCTGGCCGACGGCGGACCGGGTGGCGGGAGACCGGTGTGCTGAGCACGAACAGACCCCGCCCGGACCGGGCGGCGACCAGCAGTCGCCGACCGGCCGGGCTTTGTGCAGTCTGGTGGGGACCGGATTGGCCGGCCTCCCACCGGGAAGGTACCGGGCAGGTGAACTCCTGAAGATGCACGGATTCGACTGGACCGCGACCGACGGCGCCGGCCGCGGTGAGGCGGGCGCCGCCTCGGCGCGCCTGGCCGGCCACCGGCTGGTGCCCCTCGCCACCGCTCTCCTGCAGGAGGACGGCTGCATCCTGCACTGGAGCGAGGAGGCCGAGGCGCTCTCCGGCCACCCCGCCGAGGAAGCCGTCGGCTCCTACGCGGCCGACCTGCTCGTCCCCGAGAGCAGGCGGCACCGGGCCAACGAGCTGTTCAAGCAGATCATGGCGGGCTCCGGCTGGTCCGGCATCCAGGCGATCCGGCACCGGGACGGCACCGACGTCGAGATCGAGTTCCACACCTACCCGATCGCCGGGCCCGGCGGACAGCGCCTGCTGCTGGTCACCGGCTCCGACGTCCGCGCGCTGCGCCAGGTCGAGGCCGACCTCGCCGTCCTCGACGGCATCTTCAACCAGTCCCCGATCGGCATGGCGGTCTACGACACCGACCTGCGCTACGTCCGGCTCAACAACGCCCTCTCCAAGATCAACGGCGTGCCGGTCGACGACCACATCGGCCGCCGGGTCTCCAGCGTCCTGCCCGGCCTCAACAGCGCCGAGATCGAGGCCGTGATGCGCCAGGTGCTCACCACCGGCCGCCCGATCGTCGACGCCCGCTCGCACGGCCGCACCCCCGGCGAGCCGCGCCGCGACCGCGCCTGGTCCGCCTCCTACTTCCGGCTGGAGGACTCCACCGGCCGGGTGCTCGGCGTCAGCTCCTCGCTCATCGACGTCACCGAGCGCTTCCAGGCCGAGGCCCGCGCCGCCCGCGCCCAGGAGCGCCTCGCCCTGCTCGCCGAGGCCACGGCCCGCATCGGCACCACCCTCGACCTGCAGCGCACCGCCGAGGAGCTGATCGAGGCGGTCATCCCGCGGTTCGCCGACTTCGCCACCGTCGACCTGCTGGAGCCCGTGCTGCGCGGCGAGGAACCCGCCCCCATCCAGCCCGACAAGCCGATCCTGGTCCGCGCCGTCGCCGTCGGCGAGGCCTACGAGGCCGGGCTCACCCGGGCCGCCGACGCGGTCGGCGCGATCAGCGAGTACGACGCCCAGCGGGTCTACACCCAGTGCCTGCGCAGCGGCCGGCCGCTGCTGCGCTCGCACGTCGACGAGGAGGTGCTGCGCGGCCTGGTGCCCACCACAGACCGGGTCGGCCCCGGCGTCGCGGCCGGTGTCCACTCCTACCTGATGGTGCCGGTGCTCGCCCGCGGCATGGTGCTCGGCGGCGCCGAGTTCGTCCGCACCCGCAACCCCGAGCCGTTCACCGCCGCCGACGTCGCCCTAGCCGAGGAACTCGTCGCCCGGGCCGCCCTCGCCATCGACAACGCCCGGCTCTACCGGCGCGAACGCGAGACCGCCCTCACCCTGCAGCGCAGCCTGCTGCCGCAGGAGATCCACCGCACCCTCGGCCTGGAGATCGCCCACCGGTACCTGCCGAGCAGCCTGGTCTCCGAGGTCGGCGGCGACTGGTTCGACGTGGTGCCGCTCTCCTGCGGGCGGGTCGCCCTGGTCGTCGGCGACGTCATGGGACACGGCATCCGGGCCGCCGCCACGATGGGCCAGCTGCGTACCGTCGCCCGCACCCTGGCCACCCTCGACCTGCCGCCCGAGCAGGTGCTCACCCGCCTCGACGAGACCGCGAACGCCATCGGCGAGGGCCAGTTCGCCACCTGCATCTGCCTGGTCTACGACCCCGTGGACCGCACCTGCACGGTCGCCTCGGCCGGGCACCTGCCGCCCGTCCGGATCGCCCCCGACGGCACCTCCAGCACGGTCGAACTGCCGCCCGGCATCCCGCTCGGCATCGGCGGCGCCGGCTTCGAGAGCGTCGAGTTCACCCTGCCCGTCGGCGCGACCGTCGCCCTCTACACCGACGGACTGATCGAACGCCGCGGCCAGGACATCGACGAGGGCATCGCCGTGCTCGCCCGCACCCTGTCCGGCCGCCCCCGCACCCTGGAGGAGAGTGCCGACGCGGTGCTCGCCGCCCTGGTCGCCGAGGGCACCGACGACGACATCGCGATGATCCTCGCCCGCGCGCTGCCCGTCCCCGCCGAGCGGATCGCCACCCTCGACCTGCCCGGCGAGGGCCCGCTGCCCGCCCAGGCCCGCCGCTTCACCCGCGCCACCCTGCAGGCCTGGGGACTCGTCGGGCACTCCGACTTCGCCGAGCTGATGGTCAGTGAACTCGTCACCAACGCCCTGCTGCACGCCGACGCGCCGCGCCGGCTGCGGCTCTACCGCGACGACCGGACGCTGACCGTCGAGGTCTCCGACGCCGGCGCCCAGTCGCCGCGGCTGCGCACCTCCGCCGAGGAGGACGAGGGCGGGCGCGGGATGCACCTGGTCAGCGAACTCGCCCACCGTTGGGGCACCCGCCCCACCAAGGAGGGCAAGGTGGTCTGGGCCGAGGTCGAACTTCCCTACCGAGCCGGATAGTTGTTCGAGCGATTCGCCGATTCCCGCGCACCGGCGCCTCAGGTGCCCGACGATGGACTTCCGCGCACCGAGCCGGGCGCGGCACGGACCACCGTCGGCGGCAGAAGGGGATCCGTGCGCATGCCCGTGCACCTCGAGGCGCGGTACATGCTGCCGGCGCCTGACTGGCCGAAGTGAAGTCGGCCGGGACCCTCGTCACCACCAAGTGGAACGTCCACCACCTGTCCTCGCCCGGGTTCCTCCGCCCCCGGGAGGGCACCGCCTCGGCAGCCTTCCGCTGCCCGACCTGCGGGCTGGACTTCACCGTCCGGGTGGAGAGCCTGGGCAAGGCCCGGGCCGAGCGGCTCACCTGCCTGGTGGTCGGCGCGGTGCTGCTCGCCCTGCTGCTGCTCTCGGTGCCGATGGTGGTGCACTACGGCGGCCAGACCGTCGACGAGGACCAGGCGGACGCGACCGTCGCCACCACGGGCGTCCTGGTCGGCCTCGCGGCGGTCTCGTTCATCGGCGGCCCGACCACCTTCAAGGTCGGCCGTGCCCACACCGGGCTCAACAGGCTGCGCCGGGTCGCGGGCGACGGCCGGCCCTCCGTCCGGGTGAAGGGCCACAAGCTCTGGCCGTAGCCGCCGTCACCCCTCCTGGGGGCGGTACCTGACGCCCGGCCAGTCCAGCCGGAGCTGCTCGGCGCGCGGCAGCGAGGAGACCACCAGGTCGTACGAGTCCTCGATCATGTCGAGGACCAGCCGCTCGGGCACCGAGCCGTCCAGCAGCACGCTGTTCCAGTGCCGCTTGTTCAGGTGCCAGCCGCCGGTGACGGCCGGGTACTCGGCGCGCAGCCGGACGGCCAGTTCCGGATCGCACTTGAGGCTCACGCTCAGCGGGCTCCCCTCCAGCGCGCTGAGTGCGAACATCTTGCCGCCGACCTTGAACACCGAGGTCTCGGCGTTGAACGGAAAGGTCTCCTCCGCTCCGTTCAGGGCCAGGCAGGCTGTCTTGAGGACGTCGGGTGTCATGCCCCCAGTCTGCCCGGCCGCTCCGACAGCCCGGCCGGGGCGGGGCCGTCGGAGCGGCCCCGCGGTCACCCGCCGGCCGCGGCCCGGTGGCCGGCCGGTACCAGCAGGCGCAGGGCGCCCGGCACCATCCGGACGTCCACCGGCAGCGGGCCGATGAACTCGCCGTCGGCGTAGGCGGTGATGCCCGCGGACTCGATGCGCAGCGAGGCCGTGCGGTAGGTCTCGACCTCCTCGTGCTGCACATGGGTGCCCTTGAAGACCGTCGGGAAGAACCGGGCCACCTTGAGGCGCGGCATCGCCCGAACGACCGTCAGGTCGAAGAGGCCGTCGGTGTGGTCGGCGTCCGGGCAGATCAGCATGCCGCCGCCGTAGCTGCGGGTGTTGCCGACGGCGGCGAGCACGAGGTCGCGCTCGATCACCGTGCCGTCCGCCAGCACCAGCCGGAACGGCAGCGGCCGCAGGTTGGCGAACTCGACCAGGATCGCCAGGTTGTAGCGCATCCGGCCGCGCGGCCAGCGCAGCCGGTTGGTGCGGTCGCTGACCAGCGAGTCGAAGCCGGTGGCGAGCACCGAGCCGAACCAGCGCTCGGTGCCGTCCGCGGTGGTGGCCCGGCCCAGGTCGACGGTGGCGGTGTGCCCGGCGGCGACGATGTCGGCGGCCGCCTCCGGGTCGCCGAGCGGCAGCCCGTACTCGCGGGCATGGTCGTTGCCGGTGCCCGCGGGGACGATGCCGAGCGGGGTGTCGGTGCCGGCCAGGGCCTGCAGCGCGAGGCCGATCATGCCGTCGCCGCCGGCGGTGACCAGGGCGTCCACACCGCGGCCGACCGCCTCCCGGGCGAGCCGGACGGCGTCCTCGGGGTCGGCACCCGCGGTGTTCAGCACCTCGATGCCGTGCTCGCGCAGCCGGACGGTGGCCCGGCGGGCCGCCTTGTCGGCGTGGCCACCGCCTGCCGCCGGGTTGGTGAGGACCATGACGGTGCGCGGCGGGCGGCCGGTCGCGGCGGCGGTCACGGGATCAGCTTGCCGGGGTTGAGGATGCCGACCGGGTCGACGGCGTCCTTGACGGCACGGAGGATCCGCACCCCGAGGTCGCCGATCTCCTGCTCCATCCAGGGGCGGTGGTCGGCGCCGACGGCGTGGTGGTGCGTGATGGTGCCGCCGTTGGCCATGATGGCGTCGCAGGCGGCGCGCTTGGCCGCGCCCCACTGGGCGATCGGGTCGCCCTGCTGGGCGCCGACCACGGTGAAGTAGAGCGAGGCGCCGGTCGGGTAGACGTGCGAGATGTGGCAGAGCACCAGGCTGTTGGCGCCGAGGGCGCCCTGCAGCGCGGCGGTGACGGCCGTCCGCAGCCGGGCCAGGTTCGCCCAGTCGGTGGCGGTCTCCAGGGTCTCGCAGAGCGCGCCGCCGTCGAGCAGCGCGTCGCGCAGGTACGGGGCGGAGAACCGGCCGTGCTCCCAGCCGGCCGCGGGTTCGGCGCCGAGCGAGGTGCCGCCGGCGGCGAGCAGCACGGCCCGGGTCCGCTCGTGGCGGGCCTCGGCCTGCTCCTTGGTGCCCTCGAAGACGGTGACGGCGAGGCAGCCGCCGGTCACCTGGGTACCGCCGATCTTCTCCGTCATGGCGAGGTTGATCGCGGTCTCGGCCTCGTCGGAGAGCCGGATCACCGTTGCGCCGGTGCCCTGCTGCTCGACGGCGCGCAGCGCGGCGGCGCCGGTGGCGAAGTCGGGGAAGCTCCAGGCCTCGTGGACCTTGGCGGCGGGCAGCGGGTGGATGCGCACCTGGACCCGGGTGATGACGCCGAAGGCGCCCTCGGAGCCGAGGAACAGCTCGCGCAGGTCCGGGCCGGCGGCGGAGGCGGGGGCGCGGCCGAGGTCCAGCACCCCGGCCGGGGTGACCACGCGCAGGCCGCGGACCATCTCGTCGAAGCGGCCGTGGCCGGCCGAGTCCTGGCCGGAGGAGCGGGTGGCGGCGAAGCCGCCGATGGTCGCGAAGCGGAAGCTCTGCGGGTAGTGGCCGAGCTCCCAGCCGCGCTCGGCGAGCAGCTCCTCGGCACGCGGGCCGGTGAGGCCGGCGCCGAGCACCGCCTCGCCGGAGACCTCGTCCAGGGAGTGCAGGGCGTCCAGGCGGCGCAGGTCGAGCGAGACGACGGCCGAGAAGGAGCCGCGGACCGGGTCGAGGCCGCCGACCACACTGGTACCGCCGCCGAAGGGCACCACGGCGATCCGGCGTTCGGCGCAGACCGCGAGAACGGCGGCGATCTCCTCCTCGCCGCCGGGCAGCAGCACCGCGTCCGGCGCGTCCTGCGGCTCGCGGCTGCGGCGGCGCAGGAGGTCGGGCGTGGACTTGCCGCCCGCCCGGGGCAGCCGGTCGGCGTCCGCGGTGGAGATGTGCCCGGCGCCGACCGCGGCCGTGAGCGCGGCGAGGTCCTCTGCGGACAGCGCGGAGGGCCGCAGCCGGACGTCCTCGGCGGCGAGCGGCGCGGCGGCGGCGTCCGCGGACACGCCGAGGGCGGCGGCCAGCAGGCCCTTGATGTCCTCGGGGAGCGGCTTGGCGAGGGCCGGGTCGCCCCAGGCGTCCCACTTCATCGGGGGGAGCGGCAGGGCGGCGCCGCCGTCCTGACCTGCTTGCGTCTCAGATGCCATGCGTTACAGTATTACGCATTATGTCAAGCAGTAACGACACCGGTCAGTCGGACTCGGGCACCCCGGCGACGAGCACCGACGACGCGATCCTCGACGCCGCCGCCCACCTGATCGTCCATCTCGGCGTCCAGCGGACCCAGTTGGCGGAGATCGCACGCCGCGCCGGGGTCAGCCGGCCGACCGTCTACCGCCGCTGGCCGGACGTCCGCGCGATCATCGGCGCCCTGCTGACCCGCGAGATCCGCCGCACCCAGGAGCAGGTCGAGCTCACCGGCGAGGACCGCGAGGCCTTCGTCGACGCCGTCGTCGAGGTCGCCGTCCGACTGCGCGACCACCCCGTGGTCGGCGCCCTGCTGCACTCCGACACCATCGTCGAATACGTCGTCGAACGCCTCGGCACCAGCCAGCGCGGCCTGCTCGACGCCATCGGCACCGCCGTCCGGCAAGGGCAGCGGCACGGCTCCATCCGCGCCGGCGAGCCCACCGAGCTGGCCGCCATGGTCCTGCTCATCGCCCAGTCCACCGTCCAGTCGCACCGCATGGTCGCGCAGCTGCTGCCCGAGCAGGCCTGGCGCCGCGAACTGGCCCGCGCCCTGAACGGATACCTCGCGCCGTGACCTCTGCTGACGCCGCCTCCGCCGCCGGGTTCGCCGGAACCAGCGCCCTCAACGCCCACCGCCGGACGGCCGAACTCGCCGCCCTCGGCGACTCCCCGGCCGTCGACCTGCTCGTCGTCGGCGGCGGCGTGACGGGCGCCGGCATCGCCCTCGACGCCGCCGCGCGCGGCCTGCGCGTCGTCCTCGTCGACTCCCGCGACCTCGCCTTCGGCACCAGCCGCTGGAGCTCCAAACTCGTCCACGGCGGCCTGCGCTACCTCGCCTCCGGCCGGATCGGCGTCGCCCGCGAGAGCGCCGTCGAGCGCGGCATCCTGATGACCCGCACCGCCCCGCACCTGGTGCGGGCGCTGCCCCAGCTCGTCCCGCTGCTGCCCTCGGTCGGACGCGGCCAGGCCGCCCTCGTCCGGGCCGGGTTCCTCGCCGGCGACGCCCTGCGGGCCGTGGCCGGCACACCCGCCGCGGTGCTGCCCCGGGTGCGGCGGATCGGCGCCGAGGAGACCGTCCGGCTGGTTCCCGGGGTCCGCACCGCGGGGCTGTCCGGTGCACTCGTCGCCCACGACGGCCAACTCGTCGACGACGCCCGGCTCGTGGTCGCCAGCGCCCGGACGGCCGCGCACCACGGCGCGACCGTCCTCACCCGGGTCCGCGCCGAACAGGTCACCGGCGGCTCCGCCCGGCTCACCGACACCCTCACCGGCGAAACGCTCACCCTCACCGCCCGGGCCGTCGTCAACGCCGCCGGCGTCTGGGCGGGCGAGGTCGACGACACCGTCCGGCTGCGGCCCAGCCGCGGCACCCACCTGGTCCTCGACGCCGCCGCCCTCGGACACCCCCGCGCCGCCCTCACCGTGCCCGTGCCCGGCTCCACCAGCCGCTTCGTCTTCGCCCTGCCCCAGCAACTCGGCCGGATCGCCGTCGGCCTCACCGACGAGGACGCCCCCGGGCCGATCCCGGACGAGCCGCAGCCCACCGAGACCGAGATCGGCTTCCTGCTGGACACCGTGAACACCGCGCTGCGGACCGCACTCACCCGCGAGGACGTCCGCGGCGCCTTCGCCGGCCTGCGCCCCCTCATCGACACCGGCGGCGGCGCGACCGCCGACCTCTCCCGCAAGCACGCCGTCCTCGAATCGCCGAACGGCCTCATCACCGTCGTCGGCGGCAAACTCACCACCTACCGGCAGATGGCCGAGGACGCCGTCGACACCGCCGTGCGCCGCCGCGGACTCTCCGCAGGGCCCTGCCTCACCCGCCGCCTGCCGCTGATCGGCGCCCCCGGCCGCAGCGACAGCCGCCCCGTCGACGGCCTGCCCGCCTCCCTCGTCGCCCGGCACGGCGGCCTGTCGGCGGACGTGGCCGCCGCCGCGGTCTCCCGGCCCCTGGAGACGGTCGCCGAAGGCATCGACGTCACCCGCGCCGAGATCGCCTACGCCCTCACCCACGAAGGCGCCCTCGACGCCGAGGACGTCCTCCACCGCCGCACCCGCATCGGCCTCGTCCCGGCCGACGCCGACCGCGCCCGCCCGGCCGTCGAAGAGATCGCTGCTGCGGGCTGACGCATCAAGGCCTGTCTGATAAATGATCATCTGGTTGGTTCGCGGAGTCGGAGGATCAGGGAGGCCAGGAGGACTCCGGCGCGGTAGCGGTCGGCGAGCTTGTCGAAGCGGGTGGCGATGGCGCGGAGCTGCTTCAGGCGGGCGAAGCACCGTTCGACCACGTTCCGGTCGCGGTAGAGGACCCGGTCGAAGGCGGGTGGCGGCCGCCGAGGGCTCCGCGCCGTCGGCGGTTGTCCGCCTGGTCGCGGCGCTCGGAGATCGACGGCGATGGGTCGCATCAGGTCGGCCGCCCGTGTCAAGTTCCGCGATCTGTACGGTCAATGGGGGCTATTCGTACACTCGCGGCGTGAACGAATCCATCGGCTACGCCAAGTGTTCGCTCGACACACACACTCGCACCGCCCGGCGCAGCATCCTTCTCGGCCTCGGCGTCGCCGAGGACCGCATCTACCCCAGCCGGGTGACGGTCTACCGCGTGCTGGAACGCGCCCGGGACATGAATGCGGGGGTGCGATGAACTCCCCGGTCTGGCCGAAGCCGCTGCGGCAGGGTGATCCGCACGCGGTAGGCGATTTTCGGCTGGAGGGGCGGCTGGGCGGTGGCGGGATGGGGCAGGTGTTCCTGGGGCGCTCTCCTAGCGGCCGCCCGGTCGCGGTCAAGGTGGTGCGGCCCGAGCTAGCCGGCGATCCCGGATTTCGACGCCGGTTCGCCATAGAGGTCGAGGCAGCCCGCCGGGTCGGCGGGTTCTACACCGCCCAGGTGGTCGAGGCTGACCCCGATGCCGACCCGCCGTGGCTGGTCGCCGCCTACATACCCGGCCCGTCCCTGCACCAGGCCGTCGAGACGCACGGCCCGCTGCCCGCGGAGGGGATCGCCGTGCTGGGAGCGGGACTGGCCGAGGGGCTCCGTGCGATCCACGCCTGCAACCTGGTGCACCGCGACCTCAAACCCTCCAACGTGATCCTCGCCGCCGACGGCCCCCGCGTCATCGACTTCGGCATCACCCGCGCACTGGACGCCACATCCCCCACCCTCTCCCGCGCCGTGGTCGGCACCCCGTCGTTCATGTCCCCGGAACAGGCACGCGGCCACAAGACAGGCCCACCCAGCGACGTGTTCTCCCTCGGACTTGTCCTGGCCTTCGCCGCCACCGGCCGTAGCCCGTTCGGCACCGGTTCGGCCGAAGCGATCGTCTACCGCATCGTCCACGACGAACCCGACCTGACCGGCCTGCCCGCCTACCTGGCGGACCTGGTGCACCGCTGCCTGGCCAAGAGCCCCGGGGACCGCCCCGAGGTGGCCGACATCCTCAGGGAACTCACCAACCCCACCCAGACGGCCGTCCAATGGCTCCCCGCGCCGGTCACGACGATGATCGCCGAACGCCAAGTGCAGACCCAGCCGGCCCCGTTACCGTCGCCTCCTTCTGATCCCGGTCCCCGCGAGGGGAGGATGCCGGGAGGTTCCCGCAACGGCCGTCCCAACGAGTCGTCCCCACAACGGAGGCGGTTCGGCCCCAACCTCGCGTGGATCGGCGTCGCGTGCGCTGTCCTCGTCCTCGGCCTGCTCGCCGCCGTCGACTTCGCCGGCCTGCCCTCCTTCTCCCACCGGCAGGCCGCCGCCACGTCAAGCTCTACTACCGCTCTCAGCCCCACCGCCACTCCCACCCCGAGCCCCAGCCCTACACCCAGCCCCACCCCGAGTCCCACCGCGACGCCCAAGCCCAGCCCCACCCTGGACGCCGTCAGCCTGGCCTTCGCTGCGGTACGGGAGGGCGACTGCTTCCACGTGGGAGACGGAGCCCCGGGTGACTTCACCCTCGGCCAGCCGAACGACACCTTCAAGCCGGACATGGTGCCCTGCGACGCGTGGAACGCGTACTACCGAGTCACCAAGGTGGTGCCTACCGGCACCGAGTGCCCAGGTCCTCCCAACGGAGGCAGTGCGGAATGGGTCCACCACGACGGCTCCCCCGACATCACCCTGTGCATCGACCGCCAATTCCGCGTCGGCGACTGCGTCCTCGGCGACGGCAAGGGCGGCAAGCTGGACACCATCCACTTGCTGGAAGGCTGGAACTGTGCCGACTCCCGCATCCCCTCCGGCCACGACTACCTCGTGCAGATCTCCCAGATCCTCGGCCCCAACAAGCGCGACCAGTGCAACACGAGCTCGGTCCAAGCCCTCCACGGCACCGTGACGTTGTGCCTCAAGGTGGTCTGAGCTTCTGTCGATCTTCACGATCGGGTGACCTGCGAGGTCCGGGTTGCCGAGAACGAACGGGTCTACGGCCCCCGGCCCGCACGGACCGGGAAGAAGAGACGTCCCAGCTCGGGCCTCGTCGGCTCCTCGGCGAACTTCCCGTACGCCTCAGCCTGCTCCCTGTCCGGCGGCGGACTACCGAGGCCGCGCACCGCCGGGGCAACCATGATCATTATCACCGATACTGGCTGTTCCATTGGTCCCCGAGGCCGTGTCGCACACTCCTCCAGCCGGGGGCATCCGGGCGGGCGGGGCCGTGGAACGGGGCAGTGGATGCAGGCTTGGCGCCGTCACTGCGCGTCGGCCCCTAGCGCAGCCACGGACAACTCCGCCAAGTTGCATCTGTCGGATGCCGATTCCCGCTAGCGTGACTGCGAGTTGACCGGGCGTCCGACACGGCCCGGCGTGTGTGGGGGTGGGGTCATGGAGATCGGGCTGGCCGACGCGGTCGACGCGGTGCGCGAGGAGCTGCTGGAGGCGGCCGCCAGGGGAGCGGGCCAGTCGCTCTCGTTCGAAGTCGGCCCGATCGAGATGGAGTTCGAGATCGAGCTGCGCGCGGAGGCCAAGGCCGGCGGCAAGTTCAAGGCCTGGGTCGTCTCCGCCGAGACCGAGGCCGGCGTGTCCCGCGGCCGCACCCACCGGGTGGCGTTCACGCTGACGCCGCGCGGCGCCGACGCGGCGAAGGTGAACATCGGCGACCGCGTCACGTACAACGGCCCCCACGAGGACGACGTCGACTGACGCCGCTCACGGCGGGCCCGGGAGCCACCACACCTCGACCGCCCGGCCCCGGTCCGCCGAACTCTCCACCCGAGCCCTTCGGGAGGCTCGGGAACGGCAACTGCCGGGCGGTGACGAGCATGCAGGGGGAGTGGTGGACCGCGAGCGGCTGGTCGAGGTCGTCGGCGAGGACAACCGGGGCACCGGGTACCTGATCGGCCCGCGCCTGGTCCTCACCTCGGCGCACGTCGTCGGCGGGGTCGGGACGACAGCGCGGGTGCTGCAGCCGGGCCGACGGCCCCGGTACCGCTCGACGGTGGTCTGGCGCGGCGACCCGGACGGCGGCACCGACGCGGCCCTGGTGCGGGTGGAGCCCGCCGTGTGGCAGGGACCGGAGGGCACGGCCGAGCCGTGGGGACAGCTGGCCACCATGCGCCCCGGCCAACCGGTCGAGACCTGGGGCGTCCCGTGGGCGATCCAGGACGGCGGCACCGCCGAGGCCATGCAGCTCAGCGGAACCGTCAACCCGGGCACCGGCTACGTCCGGGAGCGTCACTTCCTCACCCTGTCCGACCACGGCTTCGCGCAGTGGGCCGGCACCGGAGTGCCGTGGGCCGGTCTGTCCGGTGCCGCGGTGGTGTGCAACGGACTGCTGATCGGCGTGGTCAAGGCGGACATGCTGACCTTCGGCCACGGGATGCTGGAGGTCGTCCCCGCCTACGTGCTGCACGCCGACGGCAGCTTCGTGGCAGCACTGAAGGAGCACGGGGCCGACTCGTCCACCCTGGGGCAGGCGGAGTTCGACCGCCTCCACCGGCATGACGTCCCCACCCCCTCGACCGGCCCGCTGCCGCCCGCCGCCCTGCTGCAGGCCGGGCGGGAGGTCGTCGGCTTCCACGGCCGCGAGGACATCCTGGACCGACTCCGGGGGTGGTGCGAGCCGCCCGGCTTCGGCGTCCGGCTGCTGCACGGGCCCGGCGGCCAGGGCAAGACCAGGCTCGCCGCCCGCCTCGCGGAGACGCTCCGGCAGGACGACCCCCGGTGGACCGTGCTGTGGCCGGACCCGGCCGCCCCACCGGACGAACTGGCGGCGGTGCGGGACAGCACCGGACCCGTCCTGGTCGTCCTCGACTACGCGGAGGCACGGCGCGAGCAACTGTCCGGACTGCTGCGAGCCGGCCAGTCCCACCGGGGCGGCGTTCCGCTCAAGGTGCTGCTCCTCGCCCGGACCGCGGGCGGCTGGTGGGACAGCGCGAAGTGGGCAGCCGACGGCGCCGTGCTGCGCCGGGCACCCGCCGAAGAGCTTCCCGCCCTCGCGCCCGACCGCGAAACGCGCGCACTCCTGTACCGGCAGGCGCTGACCGCCTTCGCCGAACGGCTGCCCGCCCCGGCGGACACGGCCGAGGGCGGGACCTGGCACGACCGCGCGGCGGAACTCGCCGCGCCCCGGCCCGCGGCACTGGCGTCCGGCAACGTCCTGACCCTGCACATGACGGCGCTGGCCGACCTGCTGGACAAGGCCGTCGGGGACGGAGAGCCGGTCCTGGACGACGTCGGGCACGACGCCGAGGACCGCATCCTCGAACACGAGCGGCTGTACTGGGCCCAGGTCGCGCACGAGCGGCCGCTTCCGCACGGACTCGGCGACGGCGGAGCACCGGCCGATGCGCTGGCCACGGTCGCGCTGCTCGGCGGCGTACCGCTGGGCGGCCGGGAGCGGGAGGCGCTGCTGCGCCGCGCACCGGTCCTCGCCGACCTCCGGGCGCACGAGATCAGGCCCGTCCGCGAATGGGTCGAGGCCGTCTACCCGGTGGACACCGAGAATCCCTGGGAGGTCCTGCAGCCCGACCGGCTCGCCGAGCGATTCGTCGGCCGGCACGTCCTGTCCGACCCCGAGCTCGTCGACGGCCTGCTGGCCGGGGTGGGTCCCGGCCGGACGGCGGTCCGGGCGCTCACCGTGCTCGCCCGCGCCGCCGCCCATCCGCCGCTGATCGGCAGGCTCGACGGCCTGATCACCGAGGTCTGCACCCGGCACGCCGGCAGCCTCGGGACGGCCACCATGGATGTGGCCACCCAGGTGGAGCGACCGCAGCCGCTGGTCGACGCACTGTGGAAGCGCACCGACGACCCGGCGACGTCGCTCGCCGAGCTCGCGGACCTGGCCGACCGGCTGCCGAGGACGTCGCGCGTGCTCGCGGACTGGGCGCTGCGGTTGGTGGAGCGGCTGGTCGAGCTCCGACGGGACGGCGGAACGGCCACCGTCCAGGAGAGGATCGCCCTCGGCGTCGAGTACCGCCGTCTGGGCAAGCGGCTCTCGGATGTCGGCCGGCCGGCCGAGGCCCTCGCGGCCGCGGAGCAGGCCGCTGAGCTGCTGCGGCCCCTGCTGGACAGTGACCCCCTCGCCGTTCGGCTCCACGTGGCCGCCGTCCTCAACAACCGGTCCGTGTGCCTGGCCACCTTGGGCAGGCGCAGCGAGGCCCTTGAGCCGGCCGAGCAGGCGGTCGAGCAGTACCGCATCGTCGTCGGTGCAGAGCCGGTCCCCGAGGAGGCCCGTGGTCAACTGGTGCGTGCGCTGAGCAGCCTGTCGGCAGTACAGAGCCAGCTCGGACGCCACCAGGATGCGCTCGACACCGCCGTCGAGGCGGTGAAGGTCCAGAAGGAGCTGATTCCGGACGGCGGGCCCGAGGCGGCGATCGGACTCGTCTCGCAGCTCAACAACCTCTCCATCCGTCACACCGAAGCGGGCGCCCACCGGGCGGCGTTCGAGGCGGCCGCCGAGGCGGTGGCGCTGTGCGAGCCGTTCGCCGAGCAGTACCCGGACGCCTACCTGCCGGACCTGAACCGGGTGCTGGGGACCCTGTCCAGCTGTTACGGCGACCTCGGGGACCACGGCAGGAGTCTGGAGTTGGCGCGCCGGTGCGTGGTGCTCCGCGAGCAGCTCTACCGGGAACACCCCGAGGCCCACCGGCACAGCCTCGCCCAGGGACTCAACTCACTGGCGATCGACCTCGGTACGGCGGGTCACGCCGTCGAGGCGGTCGCGACGGCCGAGCGGTCGGTGCTGCTCTACCGCGAGCTGGCCCGGTCGCATGCGGACGGCACCCGGGACGAGTTGGCGATGGCACTCAACACGCTGGCGAACCAGCGCGGTGACGCCGATGACCCCGACGGCGCGCTGGCGGCAGCCGAGGAGGCCTGCCACATCTACACCGACCTCGACGAGGGCCTCTCCGATGTGTTCGCCGCGGACCGGGCCATGAGCCTGGGCACCGTGGCGAGCTGCCTCACCGCGCTGGGACGGTCGGACGAAGCGATCGAGCGCTCCCTGGAAGCCGTGGCGATCTTCCGGCGGCTCGCGGAGTCGGATCCGGCCCCGATCGCCCAGCACTTCGCGTCGGCCCTCCACAACCTGCGCCTGTACCTGCAGGCCGCGGACCGTACCGCGGACGCCGTGGATCTCATCGACGAGGCGCTCAAGACCTACGCCGACCCCGACGGCCCCCGGGCGGACGGCATCCACCCGGTGACGCTGAAGCTGCTGCTCGGGCGCACGATGTGCCTCACCTCGACGGGACAATGGGACGAGGCCGTCGCGACGGTGCGGAGGGCGGTGGAGTTCGCGAGGCGGGTGGCCGCCCTGCCCTCCGGGCCCGGGCCGGCCGAAGTGGTCCGGCAGCTGGGGATCTTCGGCGCGGTGGCCTTCAGCGCCGGCCGGTCCGCCGAGGCCGCGGACGCGCTGGCGGAGCAGGCCGAGCTTCTGCGGCAGCTGGCAGTGGACGATCCGCAGCGGTACGAAGGGGAGCTCGCCGGCGTACTGGGGAACGCCAAGAACCTGCTCTACCTGGTGGACCGCATCGACGAGGCCGAGGAGGCCGCCCGCCGGGCGGTCGAGGTCCGGGGCAGGCTCGCCGAGCGGGGCGGGGTCGCCGAGCGGGTCCGGCTCGTCACCGAGTTGGCCGGACTCGCCGAGGTCGTGATGATGCGCGCAGGGGCATCCGAGGCGCTGGCGATCCTCGACCTGGCGCAGGACGAGGAGGGGAAGCTCTCGGCCGACGAGGCTGCCACCCACCGCGTGACGCTCGTGCAGGCCCACCGCATGCGAGGCCAACTCCTGTACACCGTCGGGCGCCGGGACGAGGCACTCGCCGTCGCGCGGGAGTCCCTGCGCACAGCCGAAGAGATCGCCGAGTCCGCCCCTGACCAGTCACCCGGCCTTGCGGCTGCGCTTCTCATGATCGGGGCGATGCTGGTCGACGAGGAGCAGCGCGAAGAAGCGCTGGACTGCCTGCGGCGGGCGGTCGCCCTCTGCCGGCCTCACGCAGCCGCCTCGGAGCCCGCGAACGAGATCCTCCTGGCCAGCTGCCTCGGAGCTCTGGGCGCGGCGCTCGCACTCGAACCGGCCGATCCGCAGCACGCGTTGGAGGCGACCGCCGAAGCACTGGCCATCTGCCGCAGGCGTTGGGCAGCAGATCCGGCGCGCGGGCGGGCCGGTCTCTCCCGTGCGGCTGCCCAGCACGGCATGCGGCTCGCCGAGGCCGGCCGCGCCGAGGAGGGACTCCCGCTCGTCGAGGAAGCTCTGCTGCTGGCGCGGGAGTCGGCCGACACCGACCGGCGTGTCAACCTGTTCGAACTCGTCGAGGCACTCTGTGCCTCCGCCGAAGTCCGGGCCCGCGCCGGCAGAGAGGCCGCGACCGCGCTGGACGAGTTGACGGAACTCCTGGGACTTCTGCGAGAGGAACAGCCCGGCCTGGTCGAGCAGTTCAGCGGTCGGATCGCCGACATCCGCAAGCGCCTGCACGAATGACCGCAGCGCACCCGCTGACGACAGGACCGGTCCTCGGTGCCGCGTCCACCGTCCACTACGCTCCTGACCCGGTGTCAATCGGGTGGGGGAGTGGCCGGTGCCGGCGTACGAGGAGCTGGGTGAGGCGGAGCGGCGGCTGTGGGAGGCGTTCCCACGCGGGGAGGAGTTGGACCTGCGGGGTGCCGCCGATCGGGTCGTGCGGGCGGAGGTGCTGGCCGCGCTGCTGCTGGGCGGCGGGCCGGCCGCCGTGCGGGGGAGGGTCGGCGGAGTGCGGCTCACCGGGGCCACCGTCACCGGACAGTTGGATCTGACCGGGGCGGGCGTCGAGCAGCCGGTGCAGCTGCGGGAGTGCGAGTTCGAGCAGCGGGTGCTGCTGCGCGGCGCGACGATGCGCTCGACCTCCTTCCTGGGCTGCCGCCTGCGCGGGCTGGACGGCTGGCTGCTGCGGGTGGACGGCAACCTGTTCTTCGAGGACTCGGTCATCGAGGGCCGCCTCACCCTCACCCGGGCGCACATCACCGGCGAACTCCGGCTCAGCGGCGTCCGGTTGACGGCGTCCGAGCTGCTGGAGCCCGGAGAGCCGGGGGAGCGGGCCGCGCCGGCCTGGGCGTTCTGGGCCGGCGGGCTGGTCATGGAGGGCGGCTGCTTCGCGCGGAAGGGTTTCCGCTGCCGGGGTGGTCTGCGGCTGGTCGGGGCGACCTTCGGCGGCGGGCTGTTCATGGAGGGCGCGGAGCTCGACAACCCCGGCGGCGACGCGATCTCGGGCGACGACCTCACCGCGTCCACCATGATCCTCACGGACGGTTTCACCGCCCGCGGCGCGATCCGGCTGCCCGGCGCGACCGTCCGCAGCCGCCTCTCCCTCGACGGTGCGAGGCTGCACGGCGACGGCACCACCGCCCTGGACGCCACCCGCCTCACCGCCGGCGACCTGCACCTCACTCCCGCCGCCGCCCCGCAGGGCGCGGTCGACCTGAGTGCGGCCCAGGTCGCCGTCCTGCACGACAACGCAGTCGCCCGCGCCGCCGACACCCGCCTGGACGGCCTCGCCTACGTCTCCCTGCACGGCGCCACCGGCCTCGCCGACCGCCTTGCCTGGCTGCAGCACAGCTCCGGCTACACCCCGCAGCCGTACGAGCAACTCGCGGCCTGGTACCGGCGGATCGGCCACGACGACGACGCCCGCCGGGTGTTGCTCGCCAAGCAGCGCCGCCGCCGGCGCACCCTCGGTGTGCTGGGCCGCGCCTGGGGCCGGCTGCTCGACGCGACCGTCGGCTACGGCTACCGGCCGTGGCAGGCCGCGCTGTGGCTGGTCGCCCTGATCGCGGCCGGTACCGCGGCGTTCAGCCACGGCACGCCCACCGCCGTCCAGTCCGGCCAGGGGGCGCCGTTCAACGCGCTGATATACACGATGGACCTGCTGATACCCATCGGCGGCTTCGGCCAGCGCACCGCCTGGTACTGGACCGGCCTCCACCAGTGGCTCGGCTACGGCCTCATCGCGGCCGGCTGGCTGCTCACCACCGCGACCCTGGCCGGCGTCACCCGATCGCTCAACCGGACCTGAGCCGGCCGCCTGAGGCCGGCCGCCCGACCGCACCCCCGAATCCGAACGCAGGTGCCGTGATGCCCCTTCCCCCGAACTCCCTCCGCCGCGACCCGGACGGCACCCCGGTCGCCCTGCGCGCACCGCACGCCGGCCTCACCCACTGGCCCGAGGATCTAGCCGCACTGCGCGGCCTCCGGCTGATCGACCTGGACGGCAACCGCCTGACCGAGCTGCCGGCGGCGGTCGCCGGGCTGCCCGCGCTGCACACCCTGCTGCTGTACGGGAACCGGATCGGCAGTGTGCCGTCCGAGCTGGGCGACGCACCGGCCCTGCGCCACCTCAGCCTGGGCGGCAACGGCCTCGCCGAACTACCGGACCGGCTCTGGCGGCTGACCGGCCTGCACTCGCTCAACCTGGCCGAGAACGAGCTGACCGGAGTGCCCGACGGCATCGGCGCCCTCACCGGGCTGCGGATGCTCGACCTCGGCCACAACCGGCTCGACCACATCCCGGCGGTCATCGGCGACCTGCCGCACCTCACCGACTACCTCTACCTCAGCGACAACGGCTTCACCGCCGTCCCGGCGAGCCTCGGCCGACTGGACCGCCTCGGCTACCTCAACCTGACGGACAACCGGTTCACCACCCTGCCCGCGTCCCTGGGCTCACTGGCGGCGCTCCGCGAACTCCGGCTCTACCGCAACCGGCTGACCGAGCTGCCGGACACCCTCGGCCGGCTCACCGCGCTGCGCGAGCTGCACCTGGCCGACAACCGGATCACCGAACTGCCGGCGAACATCGGCGGTCTGACGGACATGCGGGTGCTCGACCTGCGGAACAACCCGCTGCGCCGCCTGCCGGAGTCCGTCGGTGGACTCCGCCGCCTGCGCCAGCTCGACCTGCGGGCCACCCGGATCACCGACCTCCCCGCCGGGCTGGCAGACCTGCCCGACCTGGAGAAACTCGACCTGCGCTGGACGAAGCCGGAGACGCTGCCCGACTGGCTGCCGGCCCTCCGCGACCGCGGCTGCACCGTCCTGCTCTGACACCCGAGCACCGTCCTGCTCTGACACCCGAGCGCCGCCCTGGTCTGACACCCGAGCGCCGTCCTGCTCCGGCATCGGCCGCGGCCCTCCGGCTTCAGACCGATCGGTCGGAAACCGCGGACGCGGCAGGTCGGCTGCCCCACCGTTTCCATAGATCATCGCACTTACCATGCGAACGATCGACGGTCCGTCAAATCCTCCGTGAAGGAACGAGTGCGGCGCGGCGCCGCATCGGACGGTCGGTCGGTTCGTCGTTGCGCGTGTAGCTCGGCACTGACGTGCGTGAATCCGCAGAAGCGGCGCGCGGATCTGTCATCGCTCCCCTCAGGGGTCTCCGGCGCCCCATCCGTACACCGCGCGCCGGCGCAAGCCCTCTTGCAAGAAGTTCGTTGGGTCATCAGAATCCTCGATGCCATTTGATACCGCCGCGAAGGTTTTATTTCATGGGAGTCGAGGCACTCAGCCCACGCCCTCTCCCGGGTGCTCCGATACCCCTCTGGAGTGCACACCCATGACCCCAGCCAGCAGCACCGCCCTCGGGCCGGAAGCCGTCCCGCAGGCCGTGTCGGAGCTCGGCCCCCCGGAGCCGAGCGCCACCCCGCTCGCCGACGCCGTCCTGCGCGTCGCCAGACGGGACATCGCGTCCTTCCACGCGCTGCCCCTCTCGCACGGCCGGTCCATCCTCAACTCCCGGACCAAGGCCGTGTACGAGGCCCTCTTCGGGCAGGCGCAGCTGGCCGCCGACGTCTCCTACAGCGGCACCATGCTCGACTCGTTCTTCCGCCCGCACGGGCCGCTGCGCGAGGCCCAGCGGCTGGCCGCCAGGACCTTCGGCGCGGACACCACGCTCTTCCTGTCCGCCGGCACCTCGACCGCCAACCGGGTCGCGCTCGCCGCGCTCACCCGACCCGGCGGCCGGGTCCTCGCCGACCGCAGCTGCCACCAGTCCGTGCACTTCGCCCTCGGCTCGCTCGACGTCGCCGTCGACTACGCGCCGATGCGGCGCTGCTGCGACAGCTGCCCGCGCACCTTCGCCGACCTCCCGGTGCTGCTGCACAGTTTCGCCGAGGCCGCCGCCGAGGGCCGCCCGTACGACACCGTGGTGCTCTCCGCGGTCTCCTACGACGGCGTCCGCTACGACCTGCCCACCCTGCTCGCCGAGATGTCCCGGCTCCACCCCGCGGTCAACGTCCTGGTGGACGAGGCCTGGGGCGCCATCCACCGCTTCCACCCGCAGCTGCGTCCGCTGACCGCGCTCGCCGCCGTCGAACAGCTCCGCGCCGACGACCCGTCACTGCCCATGACGGTCGCCGTCACGCACTCCGCGCACAAGTCGATGTCCGCGCTGCGGCAGGGCTCGTACCTGCACCTCGTGGGCGATCGGGAGGCGCAGGAGCGCACCGCGCAGGCCCTCTTCCAGCACCACACCACCTCGCCCAGCTTCCCGGTGCTGGCCAGCCTCGACCTCGCCAGGCTGCAGGCCGAGCACGAGGGCGAGACCCTGCTGGACCGGTCCCTGATGCTCGCCCGCACCCTGCGCAACGAGATCGCCACCGACCCCCGGCTCTCCGCCTACCGCACCCTCGGCCCCGAGGGCCACCTCACCGACCCGGCGATGCTGGTCTCCGACGACCCCACCCGCGTCCTGGTCGACATCCGCGCCCTCGGCATCACCGCCGCCGACTTCCGCCGCATCCTCTTCGACGAGTACGCCCTCTACGTGGCCCGGGAGAGCGGCGGCGCCGTCCTCTTCCACGTCCACATCGGCGTCGACGAGGGCACCCTGCTGCGCCTCCTGGAGGCCCTGCGGGTCATCCAGCGCACCTACCGGACGACCTCGGCGGCCCTGCACGAGGACAGCGCCGACCACTTCATCATCGCCTACCCGCCCGGCATCCCCATCACCGTGCCCGGCGAGAAGCTCTGCGACGCGACCCGCGCCGAGATCCGGGCGCTGCGCGCCAGCGGCAGCGAGATCTACACGCTCTACCAGCCGCAACCCGCCGCCGCCCGGGACCCCGAGACGGCATCCGCCACCACCGCAGCATCGGAGTAACGCATGATCAAGCTCGACGACATCCGCAAGCACGCCGCGCGGCGCCCCGACCACGTGGCCGTGGTGGACCGCGACTTCCGTCTCACCTGGGCCGAACTCGCCGAGCAGGTCGCCCGGGTGGCCTCCGGCCTGGCCCACCACCTGCCCGCCGAGCGCCCCGCCCGGGCCGCCTTCATGTCGTGCAACAGCTGGGAGCTGGTGGTCGTCATGGCCGCCTGCGCCACCCTCGGCGTGCCCTGCATAGGCCTCGACTACACGACCACCCCCGAGGCCACCGCCGGCGCCCTGGAACAGCTGCAGCCGACCGTGCTGATCAGCACCCCGCTGCGCCGCCCGCTGCTGGAGCAGTCCGGCTGGCCGGGCGCGCGCGACGTCCTCGGCATCCACCTGGCCGGCCCCGAGAACGACGACTACGACACCGGCCCGGCCGCGCCCGGCGCCGTCTGCTACCAGGCGCTGGCCTCCTTCGAGGCCGTCCCGACCACCCCGGTCGAGCAGCCGTTCACCGCCTTCTCCTTCACCTCCGGCACCAGCGGCATCCCGAAGCTGGTCATCCGCAACTCCTCGTTCGAGGCGCGCCGGCTCTCCGACCTCGTCGACCAGTTCTCCTTCGACGAGGACGACGTCCACATGGTCACCGTCCCGCTCTACCACTCCTCCGGCCCCGGCTGGGCCAGGATCTCCCTCTCGCTCGGCGGCACGGTCGTGCTCAGCCCGTACGAGGACGCCGGGAAGATGGCCGAACTGATCGTCTCCGAGGGCGTCTCCACCACCCTGATGGTGCCGCCGGTGCTCAACCGGCTGATCTCGCACCCGGCCTCCGAGCACCTGCACAAGACCTCCCGGCTGCGCTTCCTGCTCTCCGGCGGACGCCACCTCAACCGCTGGGTCATCAACCAGACCTGGGACCGCCTCGGCCCCGTCCTGCACCTCTACTACGGCACCACCGAGACCGGCCTCAACACCATGATCGGCCCCGAGGAGCTGCACGTCGCCCCGGCCCGCTCCGGCCGGCCGATGCCCGGCAGCACCATCCTCGTCCTCGACCCGGAGCACCGCCCGCTGCCCAAGGGCCGGCTCGGCCGGATCGCCATCGCCAGCTACCAGCTGATGGACAGCTACGCCGCCGCCGAGCCCGACTTCCTGCACATCGAGCACGCCGGCCGGACACAGAAGTACCTCCTCACCGGCGACAGCGGAGTCATGGACGAGGGCGGCCGCATCGAGCTCAGCGCCCGAAACGACGGCGTCACCAAGGCCGAGGGCCGGCACCCGCTGGACGTCAACATCTTCGCCCTCGAGGACGAGCTCACCGGCCTCCCCTGCGTCCGGGAGACCGCCGTCCTCAAGGTCGACCTCCCCGACGAGGGCCCGACGCTGGTCGCCGCCTTCGCCCCCATCTCCCCCGAGCGCGAGGCGAGCGGCTCCCGTGCCGTCCTCGCCGCGTGCCTGCGCCGCGCACCGCAGTTGCCCGCGCGCGTCGTGACCGTCCCCGAGATCCCCTACAGCCCGACCGGCAAGGTGCGCACCGCGCAGCTGCTGTCGACCGTCCTCGACCTGATCGGGCAGGAGGACTCGGCCGCGACGGCCGACCGCATGGAGCTGACGACGGCATGACCCGAATCCTGCGTGCCGCACCACCTCACCCCGACTCCCCGACAGGAGAATTGTGAACGACCAGAAGAAGTACGCCCGAGGGGTTCTGCTCTGCCTCGGGGCCACGCTCTCGTGGGGCGCGATGTTCCCCCTCATGGACGTGACGCTGAAGCACATCGACCCCTTCACCTTCACCTGCCTGCGCTACGGGATCGCCGGCCTGATCTTCCTGGTCGTCCTCCGCAGCCGCGAGGGCGCCGCCGGGCTGCGCCTCAAGGGCGAGCGGGTCGGCCTGGCCTGGCTGTTCGGCACCGCCGGATTCGCCGGCTTCCAGTTCCTGGTCTTCTTCGGCCAGGACCTGATCGGCGAGCAGGGCGCGCTGATCGCCTCCATCATGATGGCCACCATGCCGATGATGGGCTTCCTGGTGAACTGGGTGCTGCGCAAGGTCGTGCCGCCCCGGTGGTCCTTCGCCTTCATCGGACTGTCCTTCGTCGGCGTGATCCTCGTCGTCACCAAGGGCGACCTGGCCTCGCTGGTCAACACCCCGCAGAACTTCGGCGCCGACGCCCTGCTGCTCTTCGCCGCCCTCTGCTGGGTGATCTACACCTCCGGCGCGACCTACTTCCCGACCTGGTCGCCCATCAAGTACACGACCGTCACCACCGTGCTGGGCCTCGGCAGTGCCGTGGTCATCACCGCGGTGCTGCTCGCCACCGGCGCGGTCGCGGTGCCGACCGGCGGCGCGGTCGTCACGATCCTGCCCGAGCTCGCCTACATGAGCCTCATCGCCGGCTTCGGCGGCGTGCTCGCCTGGAACATCGGCAACCGCAACCTCGGCCCGCTCAACGGCGTGCTGTTCATGGACGTCGTCCCGATCACCGCCTTCACCATCTCCGCGCTGACCGGTGTCATCCCGGCCGGCATGCAGGTGGTCGGCGCGCTGTTCACCGCGTCCGCCCTCGTCCTCAACAACCTCTACCTGCGGCGCCGGGCCGCCGCCCAGGCACCGGCACCGGCCGCACCCGTGGCCGCCGCACCGGCCGCCGAGCGGCGTCCGGCCGAGCAGTCGGCCACCGCCGGCCGCTGAGCCGCACCGGAGCATAGCCCGGGCACCGTCCCCCGCCGGCCCTCGCGGCCGTCGGCGGGCGGTGCCCATCCGCCGTCCCCGGACCGCACCACACGGCCCGGACGGCACCGTCACGGCCGTACGGCCGCACAGCCCCGCGACCGCACCAGCCGGACCGCAGCAGCCGGTCCGGACCGAGGAGTCGTCCATGCCCGACCCCGCCGCCCCCGGCCTCGCCACCCCCGACCTGCCCATCCCCGACCTGCCCGGCCTCGACGTCGTCGGGCCCCAGCCGGCCGCGCTGATCGGCCGTCACACCTTCGACGAGGTCTGGGGAGTCCTCGTCGACGGCAGACCGTGGCCGGGCCTCGGCCCGGGCGAGCCGCTGACCCTGCCGATGCGGCACGGCGACGTCCGGGTGGACACCCAGAGCGCGCTCGCCGCCCTCGGCCCCGCCTGGGGACTCGGCCCGCTGCAGGACATCGGCGACGAACAGGCCCGCGAGGACCTGGAACGCGCCACCCTCGCCACCCACACCTTCGTCGCCCAGTCCGTCCGCGGCCTGCACCTGCCGACCGTGCCGTACTGGGCGATCGAGGCGGGCGGCAGCGCCGCCGAACGCTTCCTGCTGCGCTGGCGCGGCACCGCCGAACCACAGCACGTCCGAGCCGTCGACGCCTACTGGTGCTCCGTCGCCGTCCACCCGGTCGACGCGGCCAGCAGCACGGCCCGGCTGATCGCCTCCACCGGCGCGGACGTCGCCACCTGTCTGTCCGGCGCGGTCGCCGCGATGGGCGGGCCCCGGCACGGGGCCGTCCCGGCGGCCGTGCTGCGGCTGGTCGCCGAGGCCGAACACGGCACGGACGTCCGGGCGGTGGTGCGGTCCGCGCTGGTCGGCGGCGAGGCGCTGCCGCTGTTCGCCGCACCCCCGACCGGCGCGGCGGCCGAACGGGCCCGCGTGCTGCGGGAGGCCGTGCTGCGGGTGGGCGCCCCCCGGTACGAGGCCGCGGCCCGGCTGGAGGAGGCCGCCGCAGAACTGCTCGCCGAGGTCGGCGCCGCCCCCGTTCCGGCCACGGCCGGCCCCCAGTTCTGGGCCGCCGTCCTGCTGGACTCCGCCGACGTCCCCGTCCACCTCTTCACCGCCCTCGCCATCTGCGGCCGCACCGCCGACTGGTCCGCCCACATCCTCGACCAGAACCGCACCCGCCACCCGGTCCCGACCGCGGCCTGAACCGGCCGGGCCGGACCCGGTCCGGCCCGCTCCGGGAGCAGGGGAGTCGTCGGCGTCGCACGAGCGGCGCCGCTCGCGGGCGCGGGAAAACGGGTTGCCCGGCGTGGAGGCGGGCCGACATGATCGGCCGCATGTGCGACCACGACCGGAAGGGCGGCTGCCGCCCGTTCCGTTGAGCGCCGGTGTGCCGCGGCCCGCGAGGGCCGGCGGCACCCTGTCCGGCGCGCCGTCGCGTCCGTGTCCCACCCGAAGAGCGGGACGCGGATGCCCGCCCGTCCACTCCGGAGTACCTGCATGAGCACCGAACTGTCCAAGGCCCGAGAGCTGTTCGACTCGGGTGATCCGCAGGGCGCGATGCGCACCCTGCGTCTCGCCGCCGACACACTGGCACCGGCGGACTGCGCGCCACTGGTCGGCCGGCTCGCCGAGGGTGCCGGCTTCGACGACCTCGTCGAGGCCGCGGCCGCGCTCGCCGCGCGCCCCGACCGGCCGGACGCGCTGTACGACTACGGGTACGCGTGCATCGAGCGCGGGGTGTCCGCGCTGGCCGTGCCCGCGCTGCGCGAGGCCCTGCGGCTGGCCCTGGCGCCGCGCCGCGGCGGCCTGTTCGGCCGGGCGCCCAAGCCGACGTACACGCCGCAGCAGATCCTGCTGGAGCTCGCGGTCGCCCTCGAGGACGAGCAGCGGCACGCCGCCGCCGTCGAGCTGCTGACCGAGCACGACGGCCTGCTGGCCGACTGGCCGGGCCGCTACCTAGTGGTCCACAACGCGCTGATGGCCGGCCGGCTCGACACCGCCGGCCGGGTGTTCGCCGCGCTCGGCGAGCCGTCGGAGACCTGGCGTCCGGCCGCCGACCGCGTCCGCCGCACCCTGCGACGCTCCGGGCTCGCCGCGCCGGCCGACCTGCGCGACCTGCGCGGCTGGCACTTCACCCTGACCGGCGGCCTGCTGACCACGCTCTCGCCGTACGGCTTCGCCGCCGGGATGACCGGCCGCTGGGCGTACTACCAGGACGGCTTCGACTCCTGCCGGCGCGGTCTCGACCGGCTCGGCACGGTGCTGGAGGCCACCGGCCGGCGGCCCGCCTCGGTGGCGCTGCTGCCCGACCGCGGCAGCCGGGCGCTCGGCCTGGCCGCCGCCGGACTGCTCGGGCTGCCCGCGGCCCCGTACCGGCCGGGCACCCCGGCCACGCTGGTGGTGGCGTACGACCTGAACGAGTGCGACCCGGCGGTGCTCGCCGCCCTGCGCGACCGCGCGGACGGCGAGGTGCTGTTCGAGCACGCCACCTGCTGGACGGACCCGCCGGCGGTCTCCGCGGACGTGTCCACCCTGCTGGTGCAGCACAATGTCGCGCCCTGGGAGCCGTCGATGCGGATCGGCGACGCGGGTGAGCCCGAGCGCACCCCGGCCGACGAGCGGTCGGCCGAGGAACTGGCCGAGGAGATCCGCGCCGCGGAGCCCGAGCCGGACGAGGGAGACGGCGAGACCCCGGCCGACCCGGACGAACTGCTCGCGGCCTTCGCCGCCCGGGTGCGGGGCGGTTGGCTCGGCGGCCCCCGCGACCGGGTCCGCTCGGCCGGGCCGGTGCCCAGCTCGAAGTTCGCCTGACACCGCGGCTCCCCGGGGCCGGCCCAAGGACAGTCCCGGGGCCGGCCCCGGGACGGCTCAGCCGACCTTCTGGCACTCCCGGGGCTCGGCCCGATCGGGGACGGCCCCGGCGGGCTCCACCGCTGCCGCCCGGGAACGGGTGCGCAGCAGCCACCAGGCGGTGGCCGCGGCCGTCAGCAGCAGCGCGCCGGCGAGCCAGGCGGCGATGTTGACGCCGTGCACGAAGGCGAGCTGGGCGTCGTCGAGCAGCCGGGCGCCGAGCGGACCGGGCAGGGCGGCCGCGGTCTCGGTCGCGCCGCCGATCGACTCGCGGGCCTGCTCGGCGGCGGCCGCGCCGACCCCGGCCGGGACGGTCACCGCACCGGCGTAGATCGCGGTGACCACCGAGCCGACCAGGGCGATGCCGAGTGCGGTGCCCAGCTCGTAGGCGGTCTCCGAGACGGCCGAGGCTGCGCCGGACTTCTCCGCCGGCGCGGCGCCGAGCACCAGGTCGGAGGAGAGGGTGTAGACGATGCCCTCGGCGGTGCCGACGGCCAGGAACGAGACGCCGAGCAGCAGGTAGGTGCTGTCGCGGTGCATCACGCCGAGGACGGCGATGCCCGCGCCCATGGCGAGCAGACCGGCCGTCAGGGTGGCCCGGGTGCCGAACCTGCGGGCCGCCCGGACGGTCAGCAGGCCGCCGACGACGGCTCCGGCGAAGGCCGGGAGTTCGGCGACACCGGCCGCCAGCGGGGACAGCCCGCGGACCAGCTGCAGGTACTGCGACATGAAGAAGATCACGCCGGAGAGTCCGATCAGCGAGGTCAGCGTGGCCACCACGGCCGCGGTGAACCGGCGGTCGGCGAAGAGCCGGACGTCCAGCAGCGGGGTGTCCAGCCGCAGCTGGCGGCGGACGAAGAGGATCAGCGCCGTGGCGCCCAGGACGAACACGGCGGGCACCGTCCAGTGCGCGAGCGGGCCGTGCGCCGCGGCCTCCTTGACCGCGTAGACGACACCGATCACACCGGCCATCGACAGCACGACGGACGCGACGTCCCAGCGGCCCGGGCGCGGGTCGCGGGACTCGGGCAGCAGCCAGGCGCCGAGGACGAGCAGCAGGGCCAGCACCGGCAGGTTGAGCAGGAAGACCGAGCCCCACCAGAAGTGCTCCAGCAGCATGCCGCCGACCAGCGGGCCGAGCGCGGCGCCGGCGGTGGCGCCCGCGCCCCAGATGCCGATCGCGGTGGCCCGCTCCCGGGCGTCCGGGAACAGTGCGCGGATCAGCGACAGCGTGGAGGGCATGATGGTGGCGCCCGCAACGCCGAGCAGGGCGCGGGCCAGGATCAGCCAGCCGGCGCTGGGCGCGTAGGCGGCGAGCAGCGAGGCGGCGCCGAACGCGCTGGAGCCGAGCAGCAGCAGCCGCTTGCGGCCGATCCGGTCGCTGAGTGCGCCCATGCTGACCAGCAGGCCGGCGAGGACGAAGGAGTAGGCGTCGCCGATCCACAGCAGCTGGGTTCCGCTCGGGCGGAGCGTCTCGCTGATGGACGGGATGGCGAGGGAGAGCACGGTCGCGTCGAGCGCGACCAGGGTGACGGCGAGGACGAGAACGCCCAGGCCGGCCCAGCGGTGCTGCGCGCGGGCCTGGACGCGGGTGCCGGTCATGAGGGTTCCGATCTCCTGAGTGCTCCCCCGAGGAAGAGCTCGGTGAGCGAGTACGTGCCGTCGCGTGGGGCCAGGCGTCCGTCCTGGACGGCCCAGCCGACGCCGGCGACGAGGTCGAAGAAGGCTTCGCTGAGCCAGGCGGCCGAGAGTTCGATCCGGAAGACGCCCTGTTGCTGCCCGCGCAGGAAGAGCGCGCGGACGCGGGCGTCGTGGGCCTCCCAGAGGTCGTTGATCTCGGGATCGTCGTAGAGCTGGTTCTCGCCGGCGAGGAAGGCGCACAGCGCGGCGTCGGGCACGACCGCGTCCACCAGGCGCCGCAGTGCGGCGTCCGCCGGGCCGTCCTCGATCGCGGCGGTGTCGCAGGCGGCTGCGAACTTCCGCAGGCTCAGCATGCCGACCTCGATGATCAGCGCCTCGCGGCCGGGGAAGATCCGGTGCAGCGTGGCACGGCTGATCCCGGCGGCGCGCGCGATCTCGTCGAGGTGGGCGGTGGGGCGGCGGGAGAGCACGCCCACGGCTGCCTCGAGGACGGAGTCGCGGTCGGTGGCCATGAGCCGAGTGTAGACCATATGAGACATTCATGTCTCAAAAGCGAGCAGTGAATCGTGAATGAGACGGTCTTCTGCCGTGCCGCGCCCGGATCCGGGCAACAGAAAACCGGGGACGGCAGGGGCCGCCCCCGGTCGGGGAGGGGTGGGTCAGCTCTGGTTGTAGAAGCCGCCGGTGTCGAGCGGGCGGTCGATCACCGTCACCTCGACGTCCGCCGGGGTGAGCAGGAAGACCCGGCGGGCGATCCGCTCGATGCCGCCGCGGGTGCCGAAGATCAGGCCGGACGCGAAGTCGACCATGCGCTTGGCCTCCGGGTCCTCCATCTCGCTGAGGTCCATGACCACCGGCGTGCCGGTGCGGATGTGCTCGCCGACGGTGCGGGCCGCCTCGAAGCCGGTCGGCTTCAGCGAGATGATCCGGGCCGCGGGCGCCGGCACGGACGGCAGGGTGTCCTCGGTGTCCCACGCGTCCTCGTACACCGCAGCGGGGTAGTTCCCGGAGGGCATCAGCCACCCGTTGTGGTGCTCGTCGCGAAGTGCTCCCATTGCCGCGCCTCCCTCTCCCGACCCGGTACGCGCCCCCCGTGGGCGTGTCTTTTTGACACGTCATCCACTTGTTGGAACTGTCCGAGTATCGCACTGATCACCGGTTCGGTGCCCGCACGCGACCGCCGTCCGGGTCGTGGCGCGCCCGATCGCCGGGAGATCCCGACGTTCGGTGCGACGCCGCAGGTCGCCGGACGGTTCCGCGTGTTGACCATATGGGGGAGCAGATTCGGGAAGTTGACGATCCGTCAACGAAGCTGTAACAGCGTCAGTCCCCGGTCACTCCCCGGTGGCACCGTCGATCCGCTCGCGGATCAGATCGGCGTGTCCGTTGTGCCGCGCGTACTCCTCGATCATGTGGACGAGGATCCAGCGCAGCGTGACCTCCTCGCCGCGGCGCAGCCGCTTGCCCACCGTCTCCGGCGGCAGCCCGGCGGCGGCCGCGCGGGCCAGCTCGACCTGGGTGCGGAAGGTCGCGAAGTCGGCCTCGACGTCGGCGGTGTCGACCTGGTTGAAGTCGCCGTCCTCGTCGTCCTTGTTCCAGTAGATGCCCTCCTCGAACTCCTGGCCCTGGAGGACGCCGAGGAACCAGTGCCGCTCCACCTCGGCCATGTGCCGGACGAGGCCGAGCAGGCTGAGCGAGGACGGCTCCACCGAGCGCAGGCGGAGCTGGTCGTGGCCGAGGCCCTCGGTCTTCAGCAGCAGGGTGGCGCGGTGGTACTCCAGCCAGCTGGTGAGCATGGTGGTCTCGTCGGCGGCGTAGGGCGGATCGATGCGTTCGGTCGTCATGCCGGACATCCTGAGGCAGCGTCGGGAACGGCCGCCACCGATTATCCGGCGTGTCCGCGCCGGATGCTGCCGGTCCGAACCGTCCGACCAGCCCGACCGGCCCGACCCGTCCAGGGCCTCAGCCGGCTGCCGCGGCCGAGCGGCGGGCGCGGAGCAGCGAGACACCGCTGGCAGCGGTCATCAGCACGATCACCCCGGCGGAGATCAGGAACGCCGGCGAGGTCGGCGAACCGGCGCTGGCTCCGGCCACCACCGAGGCCGCGGTGCCCGGAAGCACACCGAGGGCGGTCGCGGCGAGGTACGGCGCGGAGCGCACGCCGGAGAGCGCGCAGGCGTAGTTGGCGGGCTGGAAGGGCACGCCCGGCACCAGCCGCAGCAGCAGCACGCTGCGGAAGCCCTGCTCGGTGAGCCGCCGGTCGACCGCGGCCGCCGCCCGGGCGCGCAGCAGCGGACGCAGCGCGTCCCGGCCGAGCGCGCGGCCCAGCCAGAACGCCGCCGCCGCGCCCAGGGTCGTCCCGGCGACGGCGAGCGGCAGGCCGACCGCGACGCCGAGCAGCAGCCCGGTGGCCGCGTTGAGCGCCGGCTTGGGGACGAAGGCCAGGGTGCCCACGGTGTACACCGCGAGCGCGACCGGCAGCCGCCACGGCCCGTGGCCGCCGCCGAGCGCGTCGACCGGGCTCCACAGCAGCAGCGAGGCGGCCGCGGCGGCGAGCACCAGCACCAGCAGGACGGGCCGCAGCCACGCCGCGCGCCTCCCCGTGCCGGACGGCTCGCCCGTGCAGGTGGGCTCACCCGTGCGGGCGGGCTCGGCGGCGGCCGTCCGTCCGGTCATGCGGGCACTCCGGCGGCGGCGCGCAGCTCCTTGAGCCGCCGGATGTCCTGGCCGTGCCGGGCGCCCTCGACCCGGTCGGGGTCGTGGCGGCCGTCCGGGGTCTCGATGATCAGCGGGACGCCGGCCGTGTCCGGGTGGGCGAGCAGCTCGCCGAAGGCGGCCGCGCCGATGTGGCCGGCCCCGATGTTGGCGTGCCGGTCCTTGCGGGCGCCGAGCACGTCCTCGGAGTCGTTGGCGTGGACGAGCCTCAGCCGCCCCGGGCCGACGGCGTCGGTCAGCTCCGCCAGCATGGCGGCCGTGCCGCCCGGGGTGGCCAGGTCGTGTCCGGCGGCGAAGGCGTGGCAGGTGTCCAGGCAGACACCGAGCAGCGGGTGGCGGTCCAGCGCGTCGGCGTAGTCGCCGAGGTCGGACATCCGCCCGCACAGCGAGCTGCCCTGGCCGGCGGTCGGCTCCAGCAGCAGCCACGGCGCGCCGGGGCCGAGCGCCGCCAACTCGTCGAGCAGCGGCAGCACCTGCGCCCGGACGTGCGCCAGCGCCTCCGCGCGCGGCCCGCAGAGCGCCGACCCGGTGTGCACCACCACGCCGAGGGCGCCGATCGCGTGCGCGCGGTGCAGCGAGTGCCGCAGCGAGGTGGCGGAGCGCTCGCGGGTGGCCGCCGACCCCGAACCGAAGTTGATCAGGTAGGGGGCGTGCACGTACGCCGGGACGCCCAGCTCCGTACAGGCGGTGCGGAAGGCCTCGTCCTGCCGCGGGTCGCCGGGCGGGGTGGCCCAGCCGCGCGGATTGGCGACGAAGACCTGCACCGCCTCGGCGCCGACCCGGGCCGCGTAGGCCAGCCCGGTGCCGACCAGCCCGCGGCCCGCCACGGGCACATGGGCGCCGACCGGGTTGCGCTGCGCGGGCACGGGGAGATCCATGGCGGCGAGCATGCCCGATCGGGGACCGCGGGCGGAAATCGGCCCCGGCGGGCCCGGCCGTCCGCCGGCTCTGCGATCATGCCGGGGTGGCCGTCGAACCCTTCACCGCCGACCCGGGCCGGCCGGGCGGCGCCACCGGGCGGCGGCCGTGCCCCGGCCCGCCGGCGCCCGCACACCTGGACGAGGACTTCCTCGCCGATCCGCACGGCGCCTGTGCCGCGCTGCGCGGGCGAGGGGCGGTGCACCGGGCGGTCGCCCCGGACGCCGCACCGGTGTGGCTGATCACCGGGTACGAGCAGGTCCGGGCGGCCGCCGCCGACACCCGGCTCGCCCTGGACAAGCGGCACGCCCGGAGCCGCGGCACGGCCGGCGACTCGCTGCCGCCCGAACTCGACGCACACCTGCTCAACGCCGACGGTGCCGACCACGCTCGGCTGCGCCGCCTGGTGGCGCCGGCCTTCGGGCCGCGGCGTACCGATCTGCTGCGCGGACGGATCCGGCAGACCGCGGACTCCCTGCTCGACCGGGTCGAGTCGCGCGGCAGGGCCGATGTGGTGGCCGACCTGGCCGCCCCGCTCTCCATCACGGTGATCTGCGACCTCCTGGGCGTGCCCGCCGACCGCCGGGTGGACTTCCGGGCATGGACGGACACCCTGCTCTCGCCCGACCCGGGAGCTCCGCGGCGCTCGCGCGAGGCCATGCGGGCCATGCACGGCTTCCTCACCGAGCTGATCGCCCTCAAGCGGGCGGCGCCCGCCGACGACCTGCTCTCCGAGCTGCTCGGCGCGGTACGGGACGGGCAGGCGGCCGAGCGCGAACTGCTCGCCACGGCCTTCCTGGTGCTCTTCGCCGGGTATCACAACACGGTCGGCCTGGTGTCCAGCACCGTGCTGGCCCTGCTCACCCACCCGCGGCAGCTCGCCGCCGTCCGCGCGGGGAGCCTCGGCCTCGGGGCCGTGACGGAGGAGGTGCTGCGGTGGAACCCGCCGGCCATGCTGGCCGTCCGCCGCTTCCCGACCGAGGACCTCGACGTCGCGGGCACGCGGATCGGCGCCGGCGACCGCGTCTGGCTGTCCTGGGCCGCGGCCAACCGCGACCCCGGGGCCTTTCCCGACCCCGACACCTTCGACCCCGCCCGGCAGGGCCCGCCGCACCTGGCCTTCGGCCGCGGCCCGCACTTCTGCGTCGGCGCGGCGCTGGCCCGGGCGGAGAACGAGATCGCCGTCGGGGCTCTGCTGCGGCGCTTCCCGCGGCTGGCCCTCGACGCCGAACCCGAGCGGCTGACCTGGCGGCGGTCGCTGCGCAGCCGCTGCCTGACCGCGCTGCCCGTCTCGGTGTGACGCCCGGGCCTCACCCGTCGGCCCGGCCGGAGATCGGCCCCCGAGGGGTGCCGGAGGCGTCAGTCGACGCGGGCGGGGACGCGGGCGGGGGTGCGGTCCACGATGGTCCTGCGGCGCAGTGCGCCGGCGGACGGGACGAGGGCGGCGGCCAGTGCCGTCACCACGGCGAAGGAGACGGTGAGCGAGGTGGCCTGGGCGATGCCGCCGACGATCGCCGGGGCGACCAGGCCGGAGGTGTAGGTGACGGTGGCGACGCCCGCGATGGCCTGGCTGGCGTTGCCGCCGGACTTGCCGGCCGCGGCGAAGGCCAGCGGGACGACGACGGCGATGCCGATGCCGATCAGCGCGAAGCCCGGGATGGCCAGGGCCGGGGTGCCGGAGAAGACCACCAGCAGGCCGCCGGCGGTGGCGATCGTGCCGCCGATCCGGACGGTCCGGACCGGCCCGAGTCGCTGCACGACGGCGTCGCCGGCCAGCCGGGCTGCGGCCATGGTCGCCGCGAAGGCGGAGTAGCAGGCGGCCGCGGTGCCGGCCGAGGCGCCGGTGACGTCCCTCAGGTAGACGCCGCCCCAGTCCATGCTGGCGCCCTCCGCGAAGACCGCGCAGAAGCCGACCAGGCCGATCACCAGGGCCGAGCGCGGCGGCAGGGCGAAGCGCGGCGGCGCCTCCTCCTCCGGCTCGGGGCGGACGTCCAGCAGCGGGCGGCAGACGACCACCGCGAGGGTGGTGAGGACGGCGGCAGCGATGGCGAACTGCACCCGGGCGTCGACGCCCCGGTGCGCGGCGAGCACGCCGAAGCCGGAGGCGACCAGGCCGCCGACGCACCACATGCCGTGCAGGCCGGACATGACGGAGCGCCCGAGCCGCTCCTCGACCGCCACGCCCTGGGCGTTCATCGCCACGTCGGACATGCCGGCGCTGGCGCCGTACACGAACAGGGCGAGCCAGAGCACCGCGAGGTCGGGGGCGAGGGCGGGCAGTGCGAGGGCGAGCGTCCAGGCCATCAGCAGGGCGCGGACGGCGGCCCGTTCGCCGTAGCGGTGCACGATGCGGCCGGCCAGCGGCATGGCGAGGAAGGAGCCCACCGCCGGGGCGATCAGTGCGAGGCCCAGCTCGCCGGGGCCGAGGTCCAGGTGGTCCTGGAGCCAGGGGATGCGGGTGGCGAAGGTGCCCGTCACCGCGCCGTGCACGGCGAAGACCAGGGCGATGCCCACTCTGGCGCGCCGTACGCCGTGCAGATCGTCTGCCATGCGCTCGTCCTCTCCGGTCTGTCCAGCATGACTCCGATAAACTATCAGGAAGGGACCCTGATAAAAACCTCTGGAAGGATTCGCTTCCATGACGACCGCGCGCACGGCGACGCCCAGCACCGCCCGGGCCATCAACGACCGGCTGGCGCTCGACCTCCTGCTGGAGAGCGGGCCGCTGACCGCCACCGAACTGCGCGGCCTCACCGGGCTCTCCCGCCCCACCGTCGCCGACCTCCTCGACCGGCTGCAGCGGGCCGGCCTGGTCGCCGTCGTCGGCGAGAGCGGCGAGCAGCGCCGCGGACCCAACGCCCGCCTCTACGCCCTGGTCGCCGACCGCGCCTTCCTCGCCGGCCTCGACGTCCGCACCACCGGCGTCGACCTGGTGGTCGCCGACCTGACCGGCCGCACCCGGGCCACCGCCACCGTCGCCGGCGGCGACGAACAGCTCGCCGAACGCACCCTCGACGCCCTCGGCCGCGCCGCCCGCGAGGCCGGCGCCGAACTCCTGCACACCGTCGCCATCGGCGCCCCCGGCCTCTTCGACCCCGCCACCGGCGAGCACCAGAACTCCGGCGCCCTCTCCCGCCGCCAGACCGAACTGATCTCCGCCCTGCGCGCCGACCCGCACACCGAGGTGATCGTCGACAACGAGGTCAACCTCGCCGGCATCGCCGAACACCGGATCGGCGCCGCCCGGGACCGCGACACCTTCGTCCTGATCTGGCTCAGCCACGGCGTCGGCGCCGCCGTCGTCCTCGACGGCCGGCTCCGGCGCGGCGCCACCGGCGGCACCGGCGAGATCGGCTACCTCCCGGTGTACGGCTCCGGACTGCCGAGCGGCGACGGCGGCTGCGCCTCCGGCGGCTTCCACACCCTGGTCTCCTCCGCCGCCGTCTGCGACCTCGCCCGCGAGCACGGCCTGCCCGTCCCCGACCCGGCCGAACTGCCCGTCAGCGCGCCCCTCGGCGAGGAGGTGCTGCGCCGCGCCGCGGCCGGCGACGGACCGGAGGTCGACACCTTCCTCGACGCCTACGCCCGGCGGATCGCGCTCGGCGCGGCCTCCGTCTGCGTGGTGCTCGACCCCGGCTGCGTGGTGCTCGGCGGCGAGATCGGCCGGGCCGGCGGCCCGCGACTGGCGAGCCGCGTCGAACGCGAGATCGCCCGCCTCGTCCCGCTCCGCACCGAGGTCCGCGCCGGCACCGCCGGCGGCGGCGCCGTCCTCGCCGGCGCCGTCCTCACCGCCGGCGACGCCGTCCGCCGCGACCTCTTCGGCGGCGCCTGACCCGCGCGCTGGGCGCCCGCCACCGTGCTCACCGGGGGCGTCGTTGCCGTGTCGCCGGGCATCCGGCGCCGGCCCGGGCGGCGTGCCGCGGGAGTTCGCCGCGGGGTTCGGACGGTGCGGGCGGGTTCCGCTTCGCCCGGGCGCGGTCGGGTAGGGCAGGATGGCGGCGGACATCCCGGTGCGCGGCAGGCGCCCGTACCGGTGCACCGCTCGAACCACACGCCAGGAGAGCCCCATGGCCCAGCCCGACCGGCCGGTCCACCCGTACCGCATCGGCGAGGCCGCCGCGATGCTGGGCGTCAGCGCCGACACCATGCGCCGCTGGGTCGACGCCGGTCGGCTCGCCGCCACCCGCGACGACCACGGCCACCGGATCATCCCCGGCGACCGGCTCGCCGCGTTCGCCCGCGAACTCGCCAGGCCCGAGAACGCCGAGGCCGAGGGCCGGCCGTCGTCGGCGCGGAACCGCTTCCCCGGCATCGTCACCGACGTCGTGCTCGGCGACGTCGCCGCCCAGGTCGAGATCCAGGCCGGGCCGTTCCGGGTGGTCTCGCTGATCAGCCGGGAGTCCGCCGAGGAGCTCGCCCTGGTGCCCGGCGCGCCCGCCACCGCCGTCATCAAGTCCACCAACGTGGTCGTCGAGCGGCGCTGACCAGCGCCGAGCCGTCCGAGGAGACGCCCCGCCCCATGAGCCGTCCCGCCGTGCTCGCCGTCGCCCACCGCGGCGACCCCTACCGGTTCCGCGAGAACACCCTGCGCTCCGTCGAGTCGGCCGCCGCCGCCGGGGCCGACGCCGTGGAGGTGGACGTCCGGCTGACCCGCGACGGCGTCCCCGTGCTGCTGCACGACGCCACCCTGGAACGGCTGTGGGGCGACCCCAGGCCGCTGGACCGGCTCACCCTCGACGAGCTCGCCGGGATCGGCGAACCCGGCGGCCCCCGGATCCCGACCCTCACCGAGGCGCTCAAGGCCGTCGCCGAGACACCCGGCACCCGGCTGATGATCGACCTGGACGAGCGCGGCCCGGCCGCCGCCGCGTACCGCGCGGTCGCCGACCTCGGCGCCCGGCCGAACGTCGCCTGGTGCGGCCCGACCGCCGCGATGCTCGCCGTCCGCGAGCTCGACCCCGAGGCGGAGATCGCCCTGACCTGGCGTCAGCCCCGGCTGCCCGGCCGGACGCTCCTCGACGACCTGCGGCCGCGGTACCTCAACCCGCCGTTCGGCATGGTCGAGCCCCGCCTGGTCGGCGCCGCCCACGACGCCGGCCTGCTGGTCTCCACCTGGACGGTCGACCTGCGCCGCACCGTGCGCCGGATGCTGCTGGCCGGTGTCGACTCGCTGACCAGCAACCGGATCGGCATGCTGCGCCGGGAGCTCGCCGGGTGAGCGCCCCGCTGACCGCCCGCGCCCTCGGCCGCGCGCTGCTGGCCCGTCAGCACCTGCTGCAGCGCAGCACCCTGGACGCCGCGGCGATGGTCCGCCACCTGGTCGGCCTGCAGGCCCAGGCAGCCCCGGAGCCGCCCTACCTCGGGCTGCTCAGCCGGATCGAGGGCTTCGCCCCCGAGCAGCTCACCGCCCTGCTGGAGGACCGCGGCGCCGTCCGGATCGCACTGCAGCGCGGCACCATCCACCTCGTCACCGCCGACGACTGCCTGATCCTGCGTCCGCTGCTGCAGCCCGTCCTCGACCGCGGGCTGCGGACCACGTACGCCAAGCGGCTGCCCGGCCTCGACCTCACCGACCCGGCCGACCCCGCCGGCGACCTGGCCGCGCTGGCGGCGCGCGCCCGGCCGCTGGTCGAGGCCGAACCGCTGACCTTCCAACAGCTCGGCCCGCTGCTCGCCCCGGCCTATCCGGGGAGCGACCCGGCCGCGCTCGCCCAGGCTGCCCGCTGCGCGCTGCCGCTCGTCCAGGTGCCGCCGCGCGGCCTGTGGGGGCGCGGCGGCCCGGCCGCGCACACCACCGCCGAGCACTGGCTCGGCCGCCCGCTCGACCCGGCGCCGGCGCTGGACGGCCTGGTGCTGCGCTACCTCGCCGCCTTCGGCCCGGCCACCGCCGCCGACGTGCAGAAGTGGTCCGGCCTCACCCGGCTGGGCCCGGTGCTGACCCGGCTCGGCGACCGCCTGGTACGGCTGCGCGACGCGCAGGGCCGCACTCTGTACGACCTGCCGGAGGCGCCGCGGCCGGACGCCTCGGCGCCCGCCCCCGTCCGGCTGCTCGCGCCCTTCGACAACCTGCTGCTGTCGCACGCCGACCGGACCCGGGTGCTGCCCGAGGAGTACCGCCCGCGGGTGATGACGGTGAACGGGATCGTGCTCGGCACGGTGCTGGTCGACGGCTCGGTGGCCGGCAGCTGGAAGACCGAGGAGGACGTGCTGACGGTCCGTCCGTTCGCGCCGCTGCCGCGGGCCGCGCTGGCCGGTGTCGAGCAGGAGGGCGCCCGGGTGCTGGCCCTCGGCGGCACGCCGGACGGCCGGGTGGTGGTCCTTCCGGCGGAGTGAGCGGGGCGCGCCGGTCGCCGTCCAATCGCCTGATTCATCGGCTTGTGTGCTGATATGGGGTCGAGTCGAGAGTGGCTGCCCACCCCGGAGGTGCGATGCCGGCCGAGCCCCCGGACGCCGAGGACGGGCCGGCCGCGCCGCCCCGGGCGGTGCGGCTGGCCGCCTCCTGGTCCGCCGCCGTCCTGCTCGTCGTCGCGGTCGCCGCGCTGCTGGTGTGGGCGATGGTGGAACTGCAGGCGGCCACCGTCCCGGTCGTCGTCGCCCTGCTCGGTACCGCCCTGCTCGAACCCGTGATGCCCTGGCTGGTCCGCCGCGGCCTGCGCCGGGGCGCCGCCGCCGGCCTCACCTGCACGGTGCTGGTGCTCGCCGTCTGCGGGGTGATCGCGCTGCTGGTCAACTCGCTGGTGCACAGCGCGCCCGACATCGCCGCCGCGCTCAGCGAGGCCGGCCGGCGGATCGCCGACTGGCTCGGCCCGCTCGGACAGAAGATCCAGTACGCGCTCGAACAGAGCTCCGGCTCGGGCAGCGACCTGGTCAACTCGCTCGCCAACGGCGTGCTCTCCGGCCTCGGGCTGGCCACCCAGCTGCTCACCGGCGCGGTGCTCACCCTCGCCCTGGTCTTCTTCTTCCTCCGGGACGGCCACCGCACCGCCGACGCCGTCCGCGGCTGGCTGCCGCCAGGCCCGGCCGAGACCGTGATCGCCTGCGGCCGGCAGGCCTTCGCCGCGACCGCCGGGTTCATGCGCGGCACCACCCTGATCGCCCTCATCGACGCGCTGTTCATCACGATCGGACTGGTGGCGCTGAGCGTCCCCGGCGCGGCCGGCCTCGGCGCCCTGGTCTTCATGGGCGCCTACATCCCGTTCGTCGGCGCCTTCCTCTCCGGCACCGTGGCGGTGCTGGTGGCGCTCGCCGACGGCGGCTTCGCCAAGGCCCTGTGGGTGCTCGGCGTGGTGCTGGCCGTGCAGGCCATCGAGGGCAACATCCTGCAGCCCTTCATCCAGAGCCGCACCGTCGAGCTGCACCCGGCCACCATCATGGTCGCGGTGGTGGCCGGGGCGGGCGTGGCCGGGATCCTGGGCGCGCTGCTCGCCGTACCGCTCTGCGCGGCCGGCCTCGGCGTCGTCACGGTGCTGCGGGGCACCGCCGCCCCCGGCCCCGCACCGACACCGGACGGCGACGGGCCGGCGGCCGGCGGACCGGAGGGCGACGGGCCGGGGGACGACGGGCCGTCATGAGCCCGGCCCGGGAGCGGGTCAGCCCACCAGCGCCTGGTCCTGCCAGAACGAGAACTGCTGCACCGCGTCGCCGTCCAGCCCCCACGGCCAGATGGTGACCACCCCGTCCATCGCCCGGAACACCCCGGCCGCCTCGCCGACCCGGCCCGCCTGCCCGAGCGCGTACCCCAGGAGGTTCAGGTCGGCGAGCGCCGCCGCGTGCCGCAGAAAGCCGGGCTCCGGCCAGTCCGCGACCGCCCGGGCCAGTGCCGCGTCCGCGTCCGGCATGGCCCAGCGGCGCCGGGCACCCAGCGCCGTCACCCCGCCGGCCGCCAGCGCCGCGCGGTAGCGGTCCGTCAGCATCGCCAGCTCCAGCCCCGCCACCGCCGAACCCGGCGGGGCCGCGTCCCGGACGGCCGCCACGAAGTCCAGCAGCTGCCCGTGCGAACCGCACTCCTCGGGCGACAGGTAGCGCAGCATCTCCAGATGCGCGATCCGGTTCCAGGCGTCCCGGGCACCGATCTCCCGGCACAGCGGGTACATCTCCTGCTCCGGTCGCCGCAGCAGCCGGTGCACCGCCAGCAGCGCCACCCACGGCGCCGGGTCCTCCGGCCGCAGCTCGGCCGCCCGGCGGCACCGGTCCACGGTGCCCTGCGGATCCTCCAGCGCGCCGGCGAGCCGCGCCTGCGCCACATCCACCCACGCGTGCAGCACCAGCGCGTCCGGCTCCTGCGGCCGCTGCCGCCGCCACACCCGGGCCAGCGCCGGGCTCGCCACCTGGGCGAGCACCGCCAGCCGGTGGGTGCGCCGGTCCCAGTCCCGGCCGGCCGACCGCAGCACCTGCTCGACCAGCCCGGCCGACAGGTCCAGCTGGCCCTGCAGCTGCGGGCCGGACAGCTGCCGCCGGACCCGTCCGAGCTCGGCGTCGTCGAGCTCAGGAGCCAAGCGCGGTGCGGTACTTCGGCGTCGTCCAAAGATCGGCATGCCCCAGGAGGCTAGCGAAAGGGCAGCGCGCCGACAAAAAGCCCGACGGCACCCCGCGGGCCGCTCCGTGCCACATCCGGCTGCTCGGTGTACGCCCTGATCAGAGGGGTCGGGCGGCACCTTCCGGCGGCCCGTCGGCCCACCGCGGGCTACCGGGCGGTATGGTCGGGCCCGGAGACCGATCACTAGGGGAAACGGGGCAGCGGCATGGACTTCCGGACGGACATCCTGGGCGAGCCGTACGAGGCCGTCGAGCTGCCGCTCGCCGACGACGAGGAGGGCGCCGTCAGCGCCACCCTGGTACGCCGCCTGGTGCCCGGGTCGCAGCGGGCCGTGCTCTACGTGCACGGCTACGTCGACTACTTCTTCCAGACCCACCTCGCCGACCACTACACCGCGGCCGGCTACTCCTTCTACGCGCTCGACCTGCGCAAGTACGGCCGCTCGCTCCGGCCGCACCAGTCGCCCAACTTCGTCCGCGACCTCACCGCCTACGACGAGGAGCTCGACGCGGCCGTCCGCATCATCCGCGAGGTCGACGGCCACACCCAGCTGCTCGTCAACGGCCACTCCACCGGCGGCCTGGTCACCGCACTCTGGGCGGACCGGCGGGCCGGCAGCGGCCTGGTCGACGCGATGTTCCTCAACAGCCCGTTCCTCTCCATGCCCGCCGCGGCCGCCGTCCGCACCCTCGGCGCCCCCGCCGTCGAGGCCCTCGGCCGCGTCGCCGGCCTGCGCAAGCTGCCCGCCCCGCTCAACCCGCACTACGTGCACAGCCTGCACCGCGCCCACAAGGGCAGCTGGGAGTTCGACCTCTCGCTCAAGCCCGCCGAGGGCTTCCCGCTCTACGCCGGCTGGCTCGCCGCCATCCAGCGCGGCCACCGGGCCGTCCGCCGCGGCCTCGCCATCGACTGCCCGGTGCTGCTGATGGCCTCCACCGCCTCCACCGTCACCAACCGCTGGGACGACGCGCTGCGCACCACCGACGGCGTCCTGCGCGCCGACGACATCGCCGCGCTCGGCCCGCGCCTCGGCCGCAACGTCACCGTCCTGCGGATCGAGGGCGGCGTGCACGACCTCGTCCTCTCCGGCGAGCAGGCCCGAGGCCAGGTCTTCACCGAACTCGACCGCTGGCTCGCCACCTACCTGCCCGCCGTGCCGGTCCCCTCCGCATGAACCACGAGGACACCGCCGGCGGCCCGCCCGAGGACGACGAACCGCACCCGGTGCTGCGCGCCGTCGCCCTCGGCACCGCCCGGCTGCTGCCCGACCTCGACCGGCCGCAGGCCTGGCTGCTCACCCTCGACCACACCCCGCAGTCCTACGTCGACCTCGCCGACCCCACCCACCTCGAGTTCGAGTACACCCGGCGGATCGGCCACCTCGTCGACGCCCTCGCCCCCGCCGGGCAGCCGCTCGACGCCCTCCACCTGGGCGGCGGCGCCCTCACCCTGCCCCGCTACCTCGCCGCCACCCGGCCCGGCTCCCGGCAGCGGGTCGTCGAGGCCGACGGCCCGCTGGTCGACCTGGTCGCCGAGCACCTGCCCTGGCCCGCCGGCATCGAGGTCGCCGTCGGCGACGCCCGCGACGCGCTCGCCGCCGCCGAGCCGGCCGCCGCCGACCTCGTCGTCGCCGACGTCTTCCACGGCTCCCGCACCCCCGCCCACCTCACCTCGGTCGAGTTCGTCGCGCTCGCGGCCGCCGCGCTGCGCCCCGGCGGCTGCTACGCCGCCAACCTCGCCGACGGGCCGCCGCTCGCCTTCGCCGCCGCCCAGGCCGCCACCCTCCGCGCCGTCTTCCCGCACACCTGCCTGGTCGCCGAACCCGCCGTGCTGCGCGGCCGCCGCTACGGAAACATCCTGCTGGTCGGCTCCACCGCGCCGCTGCCCGGCGACGGACTCGCCCGGCGGCTGGCCGGCGACCCCTTCCCGGCCCGGCTCACCGACGGCGCCGCGCTGGACGCCCTGGTCGGCGCCGCCCGGCCCGTCCACGACGCCGACGCGGTCGACTCCCCGACGCCGCCGGACGGCGCGTTCAGCGTCGGCTGAGCACCCCGCCGGGGCAGAATGCCAACCCGGGCCCGGCGACCGCCGCCGGACCACCGGAGGGAGCCCGGCGATGACCGCCCAGCAGCCGCAGAAGATCGGCGCCGATCTCGGCGATGTCCCCGAGACCGCGCTGTGGACGCTCTACCACCGGGCCGTCGAGGCCCGCCGCCCCGACACCGTGCTCTTCGACCCCTGGGCCGTCGACCTCGTCGACCGGATCGACTACCCCTTCGCCGAACGCTTCGGCCCCGACGGCGGCATCATCGGCCAGATCCAGGCCCTGCGGGTCCGCTGCTTCGACCGGGAGATCGCCGACTTCCTGGTCCGCTCCCCGCGCGGCACCGTGGTCTGCCTCGGCGAAGGCCTGGAGACCCAGTACTGGCGGGTCGACAACGGCCGCGCCCAGTGGCTCTCCGTCGACCTCCCCGAGGCCGTCGCGCTGCGCGAGCGGCTGCTGCCCGCCGCCCCCCGCCAGCGGCTGCTCGCCCGCTCCGCGACCGACCCCGCCTGGATGGACGAGGTCGACCCCGCGCACGGCGTCCTCATCACCGCCCAGGGCCTGCTCATGTACCTGCGGCCCACCCAGGTCCGCGACCTGATCGCCGCGTGCGCCGAGCGCTTCCCCGACGCGACCTTCGTCTTCGACGCCGTGCCGCGCTGGTTCAGCCGCGCCGCCACCCGGGGCAAGCTGCACGACCGCGGCTACACCGCCCCGCCGATGCCCTGGGGCATGGACGCCGACGAGCGGTGGAAGCTCGCCACCGCCCACCCCGCCGTCGCCGAGATCCGCGACGTGCTGCCGACCGGCGGCCGCGGCCCGGTCGGCGCCCTGCTGCCGTACATCGCGCGGCTGCCCGTGATCGGCGCGCACCGGCCCTCCGTGGTGGCGCTCCGCTTCTCCACCCGTGCGGGGCGTGAGACCGGCTGAGCAGACGCCGCGCGGCGGGCGGACGGAACCGCGGTCCGATGATCGGCGTATAAGGTAAAGGCCGGGTCAACCCGTTACGCTGCCCTGTGGGCGCCGGACGTGCCCGCGGCCCAGCAATCCAGCCGAGACGCGGTCTCGTACTGCCACGGAGGTACCGGCCTTGCACATCGACCAGTGGATCGAGAGCGTCCCACCCACCTCGGTGTACGCCCTCGTCGCCCTGATCATCGGCCTGGAGAGCCTGGGCATCCCGCTGCCCGGCGAGATCGCCCTCGTGTCGGCCTCGCTGCTCTCCGCCCGCGGCGTGGTCAGCCCCTGGTGGGTGGCGGCCTGCGCGATCGCCGGCGCGGTGATCGGCGACTCCATCGGCTACTCCATCGGCCGACGCGGCGGCAAGCCGCTCTTCGAGAAGCTCGGCCGGCGCTTCCCCAAGCACTTCGGGCCGGACCACCTGGCCACCGCCGAGCGGTCCTTCAAGAAGTGGGGCATGTGGGCGGTCTTCTTCGGCCGCTTCATCGCCCTGCTGCGGATCTTCGCCGGCCCGCTCGCGGGCGCCCTGCGCATGCCGTACTGGAAGTTCCTGATCGCCAACGTGCTCGGCGGCATCGTCTGGGCCGGCGGTACCACGCTGCTGATCTACCAGGTCGGCAAGGTCGCCGAGCAGTGGCTGAAGAGCTTCTCCTGGGCCGGCCTGGTGGTGGCCGCGCTGGCCGGCGCCGGCTCGGCCTGGCTGGTGAAGCGCCGCGCCGCCAAGTCCCGCGCCGAGCACCCCGAGCAGTCCGGCGGCAAGACCGCGGCCGAGCCGGTCGAGACCCCCGCCGCCGTGGCCGAGCCGGTCGAGACCCCCGCCGCCGTGGCCGCGCCAGAGCCGGTCGCCGACTGACCGTCAGGTCGGTGGGCTAGGCTCGGTCCGCGTACTACGGACTGGGAGGCGGGCGTGAGCCAGCAGCAGTGGACGGCAGTCGACGACTACTTCACCGAGGTCCTGATCGGGCACGACCCGGTCCTGGACGCGGCCCAGCAGGCCGCCGACGCGGCCGGGCTGCCCCGGATCGCCGTCTCGGCGCCGCAGGGCAAGCAGCTCCAACTGCTCGCCGAGACGCTCGGCGCCCGGCGCATCCTGGAGGTCGGCACCCTCGGCGGCTACAGCGCGATCTGGATGGCCAGGGCGCTGCCCGCCGATGGCCGCCTGGTCACCCTGGAGATCGACCCGGTGCACGCCGACGTCGCCCGCGGCAACCTCAAGCACGCCGGCTTCGCCGAGATCGCCGAGGTCCGCCTCGGCCCCGCCGCGGACAGCCTGCAGCAGCTCGCCGATGAGGGCGCCGACCCCTTCGACCTGGTCTTCATCGACGCCGACAAGCCGGGCAACCCGGTCTACTTCGCCTGGGCGCTGCGGCTCACCCGGCCCGGCTCGCTGATCGTCGTCGACAACACCGTGCGCGCCGGCAAGGTCGCCGAGGCCGACTCCACCGACCCCGCCGTGCTCGGCGTCCGCCGCCTGCACGACGCGATCGCCGCCGAACCGCGGGTCTCCGCCACCTCGATCCAGACCGTCGGCGCCAAGGGCTACGACGGCTTCACCCTGATCCGCGTCCGGGCCTGACGGCCCCGGCGCCCGGCGACACCCACGCGCCGGGCGACACCCACGCGCCGGGAGAACGCACCCGCACCGAGAGAACGCACCTGCACCGAGAGAACACGGGAAGACCATGCGGATAGGACTGCTCGGCACCGGCCCCTGGGCGCGCGGCGTGCACGCACCCGCCCTGGCGGGCCACCCCGGAGTCGAGTTCGCCGGCGTCTGGGGGCGCCGCCCCGAGGCCGCCGCCGAGCTCGCCGCCGCCCACGGCGTCCCCGCCTACGACAGCGCCGACAAGCTGATCGCCGACGTGGACGCCGTCGCCGTCGCCCTCGCCCCGCAGGCCCAGGCCGAGGTGGCGATCCGGGCCGCCGAGGCCGGCCGGCACCTGCTGCTGGACAAGCCGGTCGCGCTCACCGTGCCCGAGGCCCGCCGCATCGCCGACGCCGTCACCGCGAACCGGCTCGCCTCCGTGGTCTTCTTCACCCTCCGCTTCGGCGGCGAACGCGTCGGCTGGCTCGCCGAGCAGGCCGCCCGGGACGGCTGGTTCACCGCCCGCTGCGACTGGCTCGGCGCCGTCTTCACCACCGACAGCCCCTACGCCGCCTCGCCCTGGCGGCAGGAGAAGGGCGCCCTGTGGGACATCGGCCCGCACGCGCTCTCGCTGCTGCTGCCGGTGCTCGGCGATGCCGTGAGCGTGACCGCCGCCGCAGGCCCCGGTGACACCACCCACCTGGTGATCGGGCACGCCGGGGGCGCGTCCAGCAGCACCGCCGTCAGCCTGACCGCACCCCCGCAGGCCGCCGGTGTGGCGCTGGAGCTGCGCGGCGAGGCCGGCGTGCACCGGCTGCCCGACCAGGGCGTCCCGCCCGTCGACGCCTTCGGCCACGCCGTCGACGCGCTGCTCGCCGCCGCCGACAGCGGCACCCCGCACCCCTGTGACGCCGCCTTCGGGCTGCGCGTCGTCGAGATCCTCGCCGCGGCCGAGCACTCCCTCGCCGAGGGCGTCACCGTCCCGCTGTCGGCCCCCGCCACCGCGCCGGTCGCCGTCACCGAGGCGTGAGCAGGGGCGTCACCCCTGGGCTCCGTACCTGATCAGCAGCGGGTGGCGCGGGTATGCACCTGTTCAGCGGCTCGGACGTCCGGCGGGGGCCCTGAGGTTTTCCGCGGTGGTTCTCGTCTTCTCGTCCTCGTCGTGCAGGGCTCGATCCTCCAGCACGGCAGCGGTCCCCAGGTGCGCCGGCCAGCCGAGGGCCAGCATGTGCATGGCCTTGCGTCGTAGCTCGGGGCAGTGGGGGGCACTCAGGTTGCGCTCGGGTGTGCGCGGCCTGCCGCGCCGCGCGCCGGTCCGCTGCCGGCGCACCACGGGCGGACGTGCCCGCGCATCGGAGGCCTTTCCCGCAGGGGTACCCGCGCATGGCACGATGGCAGGGCCAGACCGCCCGCCGACCCCGGAGCCCGCCCGTGCCGACCGAACCCGTCTTCCGTGCCGCCGGCCCCTCCGACGTGCCCGACGTCGTCGCCCTGGTCGAGTCCGCCTACCGCGGCGAGGCGAGCCGGGTCGGCTGGACCACCGAGGCCGATCTGCTGGACGGGCAGCGTACCGACGAGGCCGGCGTCGCCGAGGTCATCGCCCGCACCGACTCCGTCGTCCTGCTCGCCGAAGCCGACGGCGATCTGCTGGCCTGCTGCCACCTGGAGCGCCGGGCCGCCGCCGCCTACTTCGGGATGTTCTCCGTCCGCCCCGCCCTGCAGGGCACCGGGATCGGTCGCGCCGTCCTCGAGCGCGCCGAGCGGCACGCCCGCGAGGAGTGGGGCATCGGACGCATGGAGATGACCGTCATCGAGCAGCGCGCCGACCTGATCGCCTGGTACGAGCGGCGCGGCTACCGGCGCAGCGGCGAGTACGAGCCCTTCCCCTACGGCGACGAGCGCTTCGGCGTGCCGCTCCGCCCCGACCTGCGCTTCGAGCGGCTGGTCAAGGCGCTCTGAGCCGGGGCACCGCGGACGCCCTGCGCCGCCGGAGGCCGGCGGCCCCCGATCAGTCGGCCTCGGCCTCGCGCCGCGACCATTCCAGGTAGCGGCCCGACTCCCGGGTCAGCCCGGCGAGGAACCACACCAGGACGGCGGTGTCGTCCGTCCAGCCGACGAACGGGATGATGTCCGGCACCGCGTCCACCGGGCTCAGCAGGTACACCGCGCACAGCACGGCGAGTGCCGCCAGCTTGCCGGGGCCCACGCCCGGGTAGCGGCCCGCGAGCACGTCCCGCGTGAGCCGCGGCACCGCCACCACCCGGGCGCCCAGCCCGGGTGCGCCGGGCCGCTGCGTCTCCCGGTACAGGCCCCACGCGGACCGCGAAACCGCGGCCCGGTCGAGCCCTCGCAACCGCTTCGGTACGGGCTTGGCCACGGCGTCCTCCTCACTGCCCGGTGGGACGCGCCTGCCGCGCCCGCCGCTCCACGGTACGGGACACCGCCCGCTCCGCCGTAGCGGCGCGCACCCCGTGACAGCCAGGACAACGGGGAGCGCGGCCCGGTTCCCGGGCGCCGGGCGGTTCAGCCGCCGTAGAGGTTCCGGCAGATCCTGGCCTGCTCCGAGCCCGGCGGCCAATGTCCCTGTCGCTCCGCCTCCGCGCACACCTTGATCGAGGGCATGGCCGGCGCGGTGGCCGTCGCCCGCGGCCGGGTGCCGGTGTGCGGCCTGTGCGTCGTCCGGGCGGGGCTCGGCCGGCCCGTCCCGGCCGGGGCCGCCGCGGGATCCTCCGCGGCCGGGTCGCTCGGGCTCGGGCCGTCGGCGGGCGACCCGCTCGGTGCGGCCCCGGCGGGGGAGACGGGGGAGGCCGGAGCGGGGGAGGACGGGGCGGCCGCCGACGGGGCCGGGGGCGGCGCGACCGGGGCGGACGGCGGCGCCGCGCTGGCGAGGACACCGGTGAGCTCGCCCGAGCCGGAACCGCCCGGCCCGCAGGTGGCGAGCAGCCCGCCGAGCAGCGCCACGCCGCTTAGCACGGCCGCCGCGGTGCCGAGCGCCGCCCGCGGTGCACGCCGGCCGGCCGGCGGGGGCGCGGCGGCCGGCATCGGCTGGGGTGGCGCCGGCTCCGGGATCTCCCAGCCGTACGTCCACGGCGCCTTCCACTGCTCGTCCATCCCGGTCTCCCGTCCGCACGGCGGGCCGCCCGCGGATCGCGGCGAGGCCCGCCGTGCCCAACGAGCCGGGCCGCCGACGCGGAACGGCACCGGGCGGCCGACACGGTGGTGCGGTGCGGGTGCGCGCCCCCGGGCCCCGGACGATGCTGAGGGCATGAACAGCAACAGCACCACCGAACCCCTGGTCGAGGTCGCCGAATTCCGCACCGACAGCCGCTACCGGCTGGTGCACTTCAAGGGCAGCGGGTGGAAGCCGCTCGCCCCGGAGGAGTTCGAACCCGAGGTCAAGCACGCCTTCCCGGACCTGGACCCGCACGACCCCGCGCTGGTGCACTGGGTGGACCGCCCCTGGGAGTGGCCGGCCTGGCACCCCGGCGAGGCCTGACCGACCGTCGGGGTCAGAGCGGACGGCCGAGCAGCCGCTCGGCGTCCGCCAGCACCCCCGCCAGGTAGTCGGCGGCCGCGCCGCCGACCGCGAGCCCGGCGGCCTGCCCGGACCACATGGCGACCAGACCCGAGTCGCCCCGGGCGGCCGCCTCCGTGCGCAGCGGCACCATCAGCGCGTTCTGCACCGGGTACGGCGGGACCTCGTCCTCGTACGCGGCCATCTCGCGGACGAAACGGTTGGCGATGCCGCGCGCCGTCCGCCCCGAGAACAGCCGGGTGAGCACCGTCGTCCGGGCCTCCGGGGAGAGCAGCGCCCGGCGGTGCACCTCGCTCGCGGCGGACTCCGCGCAGGCCAGGAAGCCGGTGCCGATCTGCACCGCGTCCGCGCCCAGCACCAGGGCGGCGGCCAGGCCCCGCCCGTCGGTGATGCCGCCCGCCGCCACCACCGGCACCCGGACCGCGTCCGCCACCTGCGGCACCAGCGCGAAGGTGCCGACCAGCGACTCGCGCACCGGTGAGAGGAACGCGCCCCGGTGCCCGCCCGCGTCGCTGCCGGAGGCCACCACCGCGTCCACCCCGGCCCGCTCCAGCGCCTCGGCCTCCGCGACGGTGGTCGCGGTGCCGATCAGCAGGATGCCGCGCCGCCGGGCCTCGGCCACCACCCGCTGCGGCGGCAGCCCCATGACCAGGCTGATCACCGGCGGCTCGGCGGCGAGCAGCGCGTCCACCTGCTCGTCGAAGTCCGGCTGGTGCAGTTCGGTGGACGGGTCGGGCAGCCCGAGCTCGGCGTAGTAGGGGTGCAGCCGGGCGACGTCCGCCGCGGTGGCGCGGGTCTCGCCCTCGCCGGGCTGCGGCACCCAGAGGTTCACCGCGAACGGGCGGGCGGTCGCCGCCCGGAGGTCCTTCACCAGCCCCGCCAGCGCGTCCGGCGGCAGATGGTGCGCCCCGAACGAGCCCAAGCCGCCCGACTCGGAGACCGTCGCGGCCAGGGCCACGGACGACAGGCCCCCGCCGAACGGCCCCTGGACCACCGGGTGGTCCAGGCCCACCAGCTCGCAGAACCGGCCCACGGCACGTGTGTTCATGACGGTGCGCTCCCTCGCTGTCGACTGGCAGTCATCCTAGACGACCGGTCAACTATTCGTCGGTATCGGGCGGGCAACCGCCGTGTCGGAGGCGGCCTTTACGCTCTCCGCCCATGGGACTCTCGATCACCGTCGGCCTGCTCGACGACCTCGACCGCCACGACCCGGAGGGCGTCGCCCACCACGCCCGTGAACTCGACCTGCTGGCCGAGGCCTTGCAGGCCGAGGGGATCGCCTGGCGCGAGCCCGCGCCGGCCGGCACCGGCCGCGCCGCCTGCGCCGGCGGCTTCCCGTACAGCCACCTGCACCACCTGCGCCGGGCGTTCGTGCTGCACCGCCGCGGCGCCGCCGTCACCCCCGCCGCCACCACCGACCCCGAGCAGTACGACCTCGACTGTGGCGAGGTCGAGGAGGAGGCCCTGATGTTCTCCTCGCACCTGCTCTGCCACTCCGACTGCGCCGGGTACTACGTGCCCGCCGACTTCGCCGACCCGCTGTTCCTGCCGGCGGACGCCCCGGTCGCGGGCGGCGGCATCGTCGGCTCCACCTCCGGTCTGCTCGCCGAACTCCGGCGCCTCGCACCCGCGATCGGCATCGACCCGGACGACCCCGCCGAGCCGGCGCGCGACGACCCGTACGAGGCGGAGACGTTCGCCTGGCACCTGCTGCACCGGGCCTGCCGGGAGAGCCTGGCCACCGGGCGGGCGATCGTCTTCCACTGACGCCGGTCCGCCTGCCCGCCGCGGCGGCCGGGGCGTCCTGTGCCGGACTGCCGGGGGCGGCCGTCGGAGTGACACTCCGTTGAGTCGTGACGGGATGTCGTCAATCCGGTGCTTAGCGTGACCGGTATGACTGCAGATCGTTCTCTCGGCGCCCCGGGCGGGCCGGGGCGGGGGGGGGGGGGCCCGCGGGGGGGGGGGGGGGCGGGCCGGGGCCTGGTCCTGGCCCTGCTCACCGTCGCCGCGGCCATCACACCGGCCGCGGCCGCGCGCCGTGCGGGCGGCACCGTGTCCGTGCAGTTCGAGAACAAGAGCGACCGCGACCTGACCGGCTTCGCCATCACCGTGCCCGAGGGGTGTCTGATCCCCTTCGCGCCGGCGACGATCCAGGCCGGCACCACCGCCACCTGGACGGTGGGGCCGTGCGACTCCACGTACGGCACCAGGGGGACGATCGACTACACCGTGCAGGGCGAGAACGGCGCGACCCTCCGGATCGGCTGGGACGTGCCCTTCACCGGGGCCAACGGCTACACCGAGACCGCGCCCACCGGGTACGTGATCAGCCACACCGGCGGCACCGACACGAGCACCCCCGTCCACTGGAGCTTCGACTGCAACTCCAAGACCTGCGACGGGATCCCGGACGCCTGGAAGCTCAGCGGCGTCACCCTCGACCCGGGCGACGGCAGCCCCGCCAAGTTCATCGACCTCAAGGCGATGGGCGCCGACGTCAACCGGCCGGACGTCTTCGTCCAGCTCGACTGGATGGCCAACACCGCGCACAGCCACGCGATCGACCCCGCCGCGATCAAGAAGGTCGTGGACGCCTTCAAGAACGCGCCGTACAACAAACGGGGTCAGACCGGTACCGGCATCAACCTGCACATCGACGCCGGGCCCGACAGCATCATGAACTTCACGACCAACACGACCTGGGGCACGCTCAGTCGGGCCAAGCAGCTCACCGAGACGACCAACCTCGGCACCAAGGTCGGCGGCCTGTACCAGTGGGACGCCTTCACCGCGCTGAAGAACGCCGCAGGCGGCTTCCGCAGCACCGCCCGGGCGCCGATCTTCCACTACGCGATCTCGGCCCACAACCTGGAGAGCGGCTCCCGCTCCAGCGGGATCTCCGCCGGCACGCCCGGCAGCGATCTCATCGTCAGCCTGGGCAGCTTCACCAACAGCGTCGGTACCGTCGACGAGCAGGCCGGCACGCTGATGCACGAACTGGGCCACAACCTCGGCCTGCGGCACAGCGGCAACTCCGACATTCCGAACCACGAGCCGCAGTACTTCAGCGTGATGAACTACAGCTACCAGTTCGGCCTGGCCGTGGGGACGACGAAGGGCCTCATCGACTACTCGCGGCAGAACCTGTCGCTGAACGAGACCTCGCTCGCCGAGAACGCCTACCCGGCCACCACCCCGCTCTACGACGTCAGCCACTTCTGCCCCGGCATCGACGGCGTGGTCGGCAAGTTCGTCACCGTCCAGTCGGGCAAGGGCAGCGTTGACTGGAACTGCGACGGCCGGATCGAGACGACCCCGGTCGAGGTCGACGTCAACGGCGACACCCTGAAGACCGGGCTCGCCGGGCACGACGACTGGAACGCGCTGGTGCTGCGCGGCGGATCCGTCGGGCACCCGGGCGCCAACGCGGGAGTGCCGGCGCCGACCATGGACAACGAGGCGACCCCCGAGGACGAGGCCATGGACCTCCCGGTCGACGTCACCCCGCCGGTCACCACCGCCAGGGCCGGCTCGCACCCGCACAAGGCCGGCGGCGACCACAAGGGCGAGGTCCCGGTCACCCTCACCGCGACGGACGACCTCTCGGGCGTCGCCATGACCGAGTACAACCTCGACGGCGCAGGCTGGACGACCTACACCGGCCCGATCATCGTGACCGGCGAGGGCAAGCACCGCCTGCTGTACCGCTCCGTCGACCACGCCCAGAACCAGGAGGCCGACAAGTACCTGGTGCTGCGGGTCGACCGCAACTCCGAGTGGCACGAGGAGCCCACCGCGGAGCACTGAACCGGCCCCAGCGCCCCCGGCTACAAGCCCACGCGCCACCGCCGCCCCCGGGTCGAGTCCTCGGCCCGGGGGCCCGGCGCGCCCGGACCCGGCTCGGATAGTTGACCGACCGTATACTCGGCGCATGGGACGCAGCAGCACGGCACAGGAGCGACTGCTCGACGCCGCCTGCGAACTGCTGCACATCCGCGGCTACTCGGCCGTCGGCGTGGCCGAGATCTGCGCCCGCGCCGATGTCCGGAAGGGCAGCTTCTACCACTTCTTCGCCTCCAAGCAGGCCCTCACCCTGGCCGCCGTCGACAGTCACTGGACCGTCCAACGGCAGCGCTGGCAGGACCTGCTGGGCACCGGCAGGCAGCCGCCGCTGGAACGCCTGCGGCTGCTGCTGGACGCCCAGGCCGCCGCGCAGCGGGCCGACAAGGCCGCCGGCGGCACCGTCCGCGGCTGCCTGCTCGGCAACCTGGCCCTCGAACTCAGCGGACAGGAACGGGAGATCCAGACCAGGCTGGCCGAGATCTTCGAGGAGCAGGCCGCGCTCGTCCGCGGCGTCCTCGCCGAGGCCGCCGAGACCGGCCCGGTGGCCGCCGACACCGCGACCGCCCGGGCCGTGGTGGCCCACCTGGAGGGCGCCGTCCTGCTCGCCAAGCTCGCCGACGACCCGGGCCGGCTCGACGGACTCTGGCCCGCCGTGCAGCGGCTCGTGCGCGCCGGCTGAGCACGCCGGTCGAGCCCACGCGCCGGGCACGCCGGATTCCGCCGAACCGGCCCGGCCCGCGCGGCGCCGACCGTAGGCTCCCCAGGTGGGGGAATCGCAGTGGCAGCACGCCTGGACGGACGGCGGGCGGCGCGCCGTGCACATCGGCGACGTCGCCGACTTCAACGCGCAGTTCGTCCCGCAGACCCCGGAGGCCCGTCGGCAGGCCCACCACTACTCCTGTCTCGCCGCCTTCTACACCCCCGACCCGGCCGCCCTGCTGCTGCCGGGTGAACCCGAGGAGCAGTGGACGGCCTGGCTGGCACGGGAGTTGGCCTGGGGGCCGGTCGACCTGCACACCGGCCTCGCCGACGAGCACGGCACCGTCCGTGAGACCCTCGCCGCCCGCCCCACCCTGTGCGAGGGCATCGAACGGCTCGGCCTGCCCGTCCGCCCCTGGGGGCGCACCGCCGGCGCCGGCCTGGACGCCGTCCGCCGCTACGAGTCCAAGGCCGCCTCGCACGAGCTCTTCACCCGCACCGCAGGCGGCCACCCCGGCATCCGGGTGCCCCGCCAGCAGCCGGCCGGCTCCCCGCGGCAGGCCGCCCGGCTGCTCGCCGCCGCGGCCCGCCGCGGCGAGACCGCCGTCCTCAAGGCCCACCACGGCGTCGGCGGGTACGGCACCGCCGTCCTCACCCCGCAGCAGGTCGCCACGGCGGGCGGCGCCCGCCCGCTGCTGCGCGCCCTCACCGCCGAGGGCGTCCTGCCACCGGGCGGGCTGCTGCTGGAGGAGTACGTCCCCGGGCGCGGCCGGCTGCGGAACCTCACCTTCGACGCGGTGATCGCCGACGACGGCACCGTGCACCCCGTCGGCACCGCCGTGATGCACATCGACGGCACCAGCTACCAGGGCGCCACCACCGGCCCCGGCACGGTGCCGCCCGGAGCGGCCGCCACCGCCGAGGCGTTCGGCCTCGCCGTCGGCGCCGAACTCGCCCGGGCGGGCCACCGCGGCTGGTACGACGTCGACTTCGTCACCGACCCGGCCGGCCGGCTCGCCCCGACCGAGGCCAACCTGCGGCTCACCGGCCCCGCCGTCGCCTTCGTCCTGGCGGCCCGGCTCGACGCGGTGCACGGCCCCGGCCACCGGGTGCGCACCCTGGACCGGTTGCCGCTCGGCGCCCGGCTGCCCCAGCAGGCACTGCTCGACCACCTGGCCGGCCTCGCCGGGCGTTGCGCACGCTTCGGGGTGCGCCTGCTGCCGACCATCCCCACCGCGAGCCGCGACGAACTGCCCACCGCCGGCATCGCCCTGGCCTCCCGCGCCCCGCACGCGCAGGCGGCACTGGACGCGCTGGACGCCGCCGAAGCGGTGGTGCGGTCGGCGAACGAGGCGCTCGCCGACCCCTTCGGCCTTCCCGAAACCGTCGGGCCGGGGACGGTGCCGCTCAGCGGCCGCCGCCGCGCCGCGCCGCGCCGGTGACCGCGGGCGGCTCCTCGCCGAGCCGCGGACGCCACAGCAGGAAGACCATGAGCAGCGCGGCGGCGAGGATCAGGGTCACGTTGAACCCGTAGACCATCCGCGCCTCCCGGTCCCAGTCGGTCGGCGACGTCAGCCGGTACATGTTGTCCTGCGGCCACCAGGCGGCCAGCAGCCAGCACACCGAGAGATGGGCGAGCGTCGTCAGCACCGGCCCCCGGCCCAGCCGGGCCATCGAGCGGCGACCGAAGAACAGGAACACCATGCCCAGCGCGAAGCCCAGACACTCGATCCGGTAGAGCAGCCCGAACAGACCGTGCCAGCCGTACGGCACCTGCGTGAGATCGGTCGACCCGGGCCAGAAGGCGTCGGTGAGCGCCGAACTCAGGCCCCAGGAGAGGAGCAGCACCGCCAGCGCGGCGACCGCCCGGCCGAGGCCGCTGCCACCGCCCGTACCGCCGCCACCGCCCTTGCCGGAGACGGACCGTGCGGCCTTGCCGGATCCGCCGGCGCCCGCGCCGGCCCGGGTGTCGGCGTGGCCCCGCGGGGCGGGCAGCGGCAGCGCGGCCCGGTCGAGCTTGCCGGCCCTGGTCCGCGGCAGCGCGGCCAACGGGACGACCGCCTCCGGCACCAGCTGCTCGGGCAGCCGGTCGGCAAGGTACGCGCGGACGACGGACGCCTCCGCCCCTGCACCCTCCTCGGCCACCAGATAGGCCACCAACGGGCGTCCGCCGCCCGGCTGTTCGGCCCCGACCGCGGCCACCGCGCACTCCCGGACCTCCGGGTGGCCGCGCAGCACCGCCTCCACCTCGGCGGCCGCCGCGGTGCCGGAGCCGCTGTCCCGCCCCACGTACTCCAGCAGGCCGTCCGCGCGGCGCCGGGCGAGGTCGCCGGTGCGGTAGGCGCGGCCGTCGCCGTGGGGGAGCGGCCGGAAGCGTTCGGCGGTCAGCTCCGGCAGCCGCGGATAGCCGCGGCCCACCCCCGGACCGGTCAGCCAGATCTCGCCGATGTCGCCCTCCGGCACCGGCTTGCCGTCCGGCCCGATCAGGTGCACCCCGTTGCCGGGAAAGGGGACGCCGATCAGCGAGACCTGGCCGGCGTCCTCCGGGTCGTCGGCCAGCACCGCCGCGTCGAAGTACGTGCTGTCCACGGCCGCCTCGGCGACGCCGTACACATTGACCACACGGACGGCCGGGCCGAGATAGCGCTGCATCCGCAACTGCTCGTCCAGGTACCACTTCTCGGCGCCGACGGTGAGCAGCCGCAGCGCGCCGAGCTCCAGCCCGCGCGGCTGCAGGTGGTCGAGCAGGCGGCGCGCGGTGTGGACGTTGGTCTCCATCACGGTGATCCGCTCGTCGACCACCAGCCGGTGCAGCTCGGAGAGTTCGGCGGTGCGGTCGAGGGTGAAGTTGCGCCGGGCCATCACCAGGGTGCCGCCGGTGCACAGCGCGCGCACCCAGTCGGCGGTGAAGACGTCGAACTCCAGCGTCGCCGTCTGCAGGAAGCGGTCGGCCGCGGTCAGCCCGTACACCTCGCGCCAACCCCGGTGGGAGTGCAGCAGGTTGCGGTGCTCGACCAGGGCGCCCTTCGGCAGGCCGGTCGAACCGGAGGTGTAGAAGACGCAGGCGGGCGCGTCCGGTGCGAGGCCGGCGCCGAGCGGCCCGTCCGGACGCACGGCGATCGCGGCGGCGGCGGTGTCCAGGCAGAGCAGCACGGCCTCGCCCGCGTCGGCCAGCCGGACGCGGTGCACCTCCTCCGTCACCACCACCGACGGCGCGGCATCCGCGAGCACGTGCCGGATCGTCCGGTCCGGGCCGGTCGGCTCCACGGGTACGTAGGCGGCGCCGGTCTTGAGCACCGCCAGCAGGGCCGTGATCAGCTCCGTGCCGCGGCCCAGCGCGACCGCGGCGAAGCGGCCCGGCCCGAGCCCGAGTTCGGCCAGGTGCCGGGCGAGCCGGTTCGCCCGCGCGTCCAACTCCCCGTACGTCAAGCGGACATCGCCGCAGACCAGTGCCGGTGCGTCCGGTGCGCGCACGGCCTGCTCCTCGAACAGGCCGTGGATGCCCCGCGCGTCCCCCTCCATGGTCCCAACCCCTCCCTCGTCGGCGGTACCGCTCCGAGCCTGCCCGCCCCCACTGACAGTGTGCAGCCAGTACACCTGGGTGACCGGGCCGAGATGCCCGGTAGTTGCGCCTCCGTCACCGTATCGGGACGTCGTGCGGACGGACATCGGCTACGGAAGCCGGCCCTTGGCGGCACCGGCACCGGCACCGGCGCCGGCGATGACCGACGCCGATGACCGATGGCCGACCGATGCGCCGCCAAGTCGCCTTGCCTAGCGTGGAGTCCAGCGGGAGCCGTCCGGCAGACCCGACACCGCAACGGAGGGGAACACCATGACCGCCTACGCCATCGCCCGGCTGCGCGAGGTCGACTTCGGCCCGGACATCGTCGAGTACCTGCGCCGCATCGACGACACCCTGGACCCCTTCGGCGGGCACTTCGTCGTCCACGGCGGCGCCTACCGGGTGCTGGAGGGCGAGTGGACGGGTGACACCATCGTCATCGCCTTCCCCGACAGCGCGGCCGCGTACGCCTGGTACGACTCGCCCGCCTACCGGGACATCCTGGACCTGCGGACGAAGCACTCCACTGCCGACGTGCTCATCGTCGAGGGGGTCGTCGAGGGCCATCGCGGAGCCGACGCGCTGGCCAAGCTGCTGCCGGAGGAGAACTGACGGATCGTCAGTGACGGCCGTAAGTTTAGGTTGGCGGTGGCGGCGTCGTGGACGCACCGTGCGCAGGGTCGGCGCGAAAAATTAACCTCCTCGGTCTACTCGCGTAAACCCTGGGAGCAGCAAGCTTGTTGAGCGCCCGGAACCAGTCCGTCCGGGTGCTCTTCGCGCTTCCCCCATCCCTGGAGTCACGCATGCGCTCGATACGCCCGCTGCGCCGCACCGCCGCCGCGCTCGGCGCCGCCGCCCTCGCCGCCACCGCACTCCTCACCAGTGCCGGCACCGCCGAGGCAGCACTGCCCACCCCCGTCTCCACCAGCACCGCGAAGACCTACCTGGCGAGCCTCACCGTCGCCGCCGAGTCCCACGAGTCCACCTACGACCGGGACCTCTTCCCGCACTGGATCACCATCTCCGGCACCTGCAACACCCGCGAGACCGTGCTGAAGCGGGACGGCGTCGGCGTCACCACCGACTCCGCCTGCGCCGCCACCGGCGGCACCTGGACCTCCGCCTACGACAACGTGGTCACCACCAGCTCCTCCAGCTTCGACATCGACCACCTGATACCGCTCGCCGAGGCCTGGCGCTCCGGCGCCTGGGCCTGGACGACCGCGCAGCGCCAGGCACTCGCCAACGACCTGACCCGCCCGCAGCTGATCGCGGTCTCCGCGAGCTCCAACCGCTCCAAGGGCGACCAGGACCCGTCGACCTGGCTGCCGCAGGCCTCCTACCGCTGCACCTACGTCCGCGCCTGGGTGCAGGTGAAGTACTACTACGGCCTGTCCGTCGACAGCGCCGAGAAGTCCGCGCTCACCTCGGTGCTCAACGGCTGCTGAGCCCCGGCCCGGCCGCCGGGCCCGGACACCGGTTCCGGCCCCGGCTTCGGCCGGCGGGCCCGGAGACGGCGGACGCCCGTGCGCTCCCTCGGGGTGGGAGCGCACGGGCGTCCGCGCCTGCCTGCCGCCTTCCGGCGGTGCGGCCGGTGTCAGGAGGGGAGCTGCGCCTCGATCGCGGCGGTGATCTCCTCCGCCTCCGGCTCGGTGCGCGGACGGAACCGGCCGACGACCGTGCCGTCCGGGGAGATCAGGAACTTCTCGAAGTTCCACTGCACGTCGCCGGCGGCGCCCTCCGCGTCCGCGGTCTCGGTGAGCCGCGCGAACAGCGGGTGACGCTCGTCGCCGTTCACGTCCAGCTTCTCGAACAGCGGGAAGGACACGCCGTACGTGGTCGAGCAGAAGGTCTGGATCTCCTCGGCCGACCCCGGCTCCTGGCCCAGGAACTGGTTGCACGGGAAGCCGAGCACCGTGAAGCCGCGGTCGGCGTAGCGCTGCTGCAGCCGCTCCAGCCCGGCGTACTGCGGGGTCAGGCCGCACTTCGAGGCCACATTGACCAGCAGCAGCGCCTTGCCCTTGTAGTCGGCCAGCGAGGCCGGCTCGCCGGCGAGGGTGTGCAGGGGGATGTCGTACAGGCTCAACGGAGGGTCCCTTCGGGGCGTTCTGTCGTACGGCTTCGGTACAGCGGGGCACACTACGCGCCGTAGCGCACAACCAGGCGCGGACCGGATCTGTTCCCGCCCCCGGCATCCCGCCCGGGCGACGCGCCCCCGCCACCCGGACGGCGGAGGGTGCTCGTCCGGTCGCTGTACGTGTGCTGTGCTGGCCGCCATGAGCAACCCCGACGGCGTCGCACACTACGAGGACCTGCGGGCCCTCTTCGTGAACTGCACCCTCAAGCGCTCCCCCGAGCGCAGCCACACCCAGGGCCTGATCGACATCAGCCGGGGGATCATGGAGCGCCAGGGGGTCGCGACCGAGCTGATCCGCGCCGTCGACCACGACATCGCCACCGGCGTCTGGCCCGACATGACCGAGCACGGCTGGGAGACCGACCAGTGGCCGGTCCTCTACTCGCAGGTGATGGCCGCCGACATCCTGGTGCTGTGCGGCCCGGTCTGGCTGGGTGACAACGCCTCGGTCACGAAGAAGGTGATCGAGCGGCTCTACGCCTGCTCGTCCGTCCTCAACGCGGCCGGCCAGTACGCCTACTACGGGCGGGTCGGCGGCTGCCTGATCACCGGCAACGAGGACGGTGCGAAGCACTGCGCGATGAACGTCATCTACAGCTTGCAGCACCTCGGTTACACGATCCCGCCGCAGGCCGACGCCGGCTGGGTCGGCCCGGCGGGCCCCGGCCCGTCCTACCTGGACGAGGGTTCGGGCGGCCCGGAGAACGACTTCACCAACCGCAACACCACCTTCATGACCTGGAACCTGCTGCACCTCGCCCGGATGCTCAAGGACGCCGGCGGTATCCCCGTGCACGGCAACCAGCGCTCCGAGTGGGACGCCGGCTGCCGCTTCGACTTCGAGAACCCCGAACACCGCTGAACGGGTGCTGCATGCCTACGGGCCGCGGCGGATCGCCGCGGCCCGGGGTACGGAGGGCGGATGATGGCCAGCTGGGCAGGAACGGGCTGGGCTTGCCGTGCCACGAGATGGTCAGCGCGTCCCGCGCTCGGGTAGTGGCGACGAAGAGCAGGGCGCGGGCCTTGCGCAGTTCGCGCTGGTATCGAGCCGGGTCGGTGTGGCGGTACTGCTCGATCGCGGCACGCGGGAGGATGCCATCGCTGGCGGCGGCGATCGCGAGCCGCTGGTACTCGAAGCCCTTGAAGCGGTGCATGGTGCCGACGTGGACTTCGCCGTCGCCGCGGGCGCCGTCCTTGGTGAGCTCGGCGCAGGTGATACCGGCCTGGGTGGTGAGGTAGTACATGACCTCGTTGACCTTGTTGCGGGCGGCGACGCAGACGGCGATGAGGCCGCGGGCGTCGCGGGTGGTGTTGCCCGCTTCGTCGGCGGTCAGTTCGGTCCGCCAAGCACGGAGGGTGTCGGCGAGGCCAGCGAGCTCGTCGTTCCAAGTGGAGTGGCCGACCAGGACGGGTTCGGGGCCGCGCAGGACCGAGCGGTAGCCGGCGAGGGTGTCCTTCCCGTCGTCGAGGTCGTCGAATTCGACGTCCTTGCCGGTGACGACGGTGATCGCCTTGGCCAGGATCTCCTTGGTGGTGCGGTAGCTGAGGGTGAGCCGGGCGGCGCGTCCCCGGATCTGGATGCCGACGGCGCCGAGTGCGACCTGCCTGGTTGTCGTAGATGCGCTGGTGGGTGTCGCCGGCGATGAAGAGGTCGTTGGTCCCAGTGGCGACCATAGCGCGGAGCATCTTCCAGTGCGCCGGGCTCAGGTCCTGGGCCTCGTCGACGACGATGTTCTGGTAGCGGTGTCGGATGTAGCGCATGCCGGAGTCCGCGTCACGGTGGAGCAGGTCCTTGCCCCCGACGGCCTCCTTGTGGGCGGCACGTGCCTGGATGCGGGCTGCGCGGTCGATCTCGAACCTGGCGGCACGTTCGGGTGCCTGGCTCCAGGTCTCCATGTTCTGCTTGTCGAGCCGCGCGGTGTACTGCTCAAGGAGCTTCCACACGGCGCTGCGCTCGATGCGGTTCAGCGGTCGGCCGCGGCCTGCCCGGCGTGCCTGGAGGTAGGCGGCACGGGTGGGAACGGCCTGGCCGAGGACGACCTGCTCCCACTCCTCGAAGAGGAACTCGGGCCCGACGCCGACGGCATGCGGCTGACCTGCTTCGCCACCAATACCACCGGCACCCCGATCGCCCGGCTGGAGCTGCGGCTCCGCCAGCGGGCCCGCAGCGAGGACCGCCTGCGCGCCGCCCGCGACACCGGCCTGCGCAACCTGCCCCTTGCACGACGCCGCCCAGAATCAGGTCTGGCTGGAGATCGTCCAGATCGCGCTCGACCTGATCGTCTGGATGCCGATGCTCGCCCTGACCGGGTCCGCCCGTCGGTGGGAGCCCAAGCGCGTGCAGCTACGGCTGCTCTCCGCCGCTGCCCAGCTTGTCACCACCAGCCGCCGTCACTACCTCCGCCTGGCTCGCCACTGGCCCTGGACCGACGTGATCACGGCCGCGTTCGAACGCCTACAAGCCCTACCGAACCCCGGCTGACCAGCGACGAGCACCCGACCACCTGCTGGCCGCCTGCAGAGGGGAGATGCCCGGTCGGGGCCCGGCGGCCGCACCGAAGCAGTCAGTGGCGCAGGGCCTCGGCGGGTTGAATACGCGCGGCGCGCCAGGCGGGATAGAGCCCGGCGAGCAGACCAGTGACGAGCCCGATCAGCGGGGCGGCGGCCACCGTGACCGGGTCGATCACTGGCGTCCAGGAGCGGGTCAGGGCGACCCCGAGCACGCTGAACACGCCGATGGTGGTGCCGACCAGCCCGCCGAGCAAGCCGAGTGTGGCGGACTCGGCGAGGAACTGCAGGGTGATGTGCCGGCCCTTTGCGCCGAGCGCGCGGCGCAGCCCGATCTCTCCGGTGCGTTCCAGTACCGCGATCAGGGTGGTGTTGGCGATCCCGATCGAGCCGATGACCAGGCACATCGCGGCGAGCAGCAGGAATAGCTGGTTCAGGTCGGAGCCCACGGTGGTGCGCAGGCTCCGTGGGTCCTGCGGCGGTATGGCCTTGTAGTTCTCCGGGTGGGTGGGGTCCAGGGCGAGTGGGGCCTCGGCGGCGATCTGCTGGGCCGCACCGATCTTGGTGGAGATCAGCATCTTCGCTCGGTCGCCGGTCGGTTCGCCCCACAACTTGAGTGCTGTTCCGCGCGGGACGGTTACGGAGAGCAGCAGGTCAGGCTTGCGTTGCACGTCGGCCATGATGCCGACCACCAGGAACGGCCGGTCGTCGATGAACACGGCGGGCTGGGTGTCCAGGGTGGTGAAGCCCAGCCGTCCGGCCAGTGTGGAGCCGATGACGGCGACCTGCTGGCCGGTCGTGTCGTGCCAGGCGTCGAAGGTCCGCCCTTGGATCAGGCGTGGCGCGGTGGCTGCCAACGCTCCCGCCGAGGCGGCGACCACCGGCACCTCCTCGTCACCCGACCGCCCGCCGACCGGGGCGGCACGCACCCCGGCGTCGAGGAGCCTGACGGTCCAGTAGACACCGCCCGCCTCGACGCCGTTGAGGCGCTGGATGCGGGCGTCGGCGTCGGCGGGAAAGGAGAGGGGGGCGAGGTCGGGGCGGGCCCCGCCCGTGTCCTCCACGGTCACCTCGGTCGCCGTGAGCAGGTTGAACCGGGAGTCGATCTGCGCGGCGGCCGTCGCGGTGAGCCCGAGGACCGCGACGAAGGTGCCGACGCCGAGTACCGTGCCGACCGCGGTAAGGGCCGAGCGGGCCGGGCGCTGGAGGATGCCTGCCAAGGCCTCCGAGCAGAGGTCGCGCAGCCGGAGCCGGGACGGCTCCACCTGCGATGCCCGACGCGCCCTCACCGGTCGGCCGCCTCGGTCAGCACGCCGTCCCTGATCACGACAGTGCGCCCGGCGCGGGCGGCGACCTGCGGGTCGTGCGTGATCAGGACAACCGTCATCCCGTCGGCGTTCAGCTGCTCGATCAGGGTGAGGACGGACGCGGCGGTGGCGGAGTCGAGGTTGCCAGTCGGTTCGTCGCACAGCAGCAGGCTCGGCAGGCCGACCAGGGCGCGGGCGATCGCCACTCGCTGGCGCTCGCCGCCAGACAGTCGGGAGGGCAGTGCGTCCAGTCGGTGCCCCAGGCCCACCACCTCCAGGGCTTCTCTGGCTTCGGCGTGCCGTCGGGCTGTCCGGCGGCGGCCGCCGTTCGGGGCGTACAGCGTGGCGAGGGCGACGTTCTCGGTCGCGCTGCGGTGCGCGAGCAGGTGGAAGGATTGGAAGACCAAGCCGATCCGCCGGCCGCGCAGCTCCGTACGCTCGCCGTCCGACAGGGCGGCGGTGTCGAGGCCGTCCAGCAGGTAGCGGCCTGCGGTCGGTCGGTCCAGCAGCCCGGCCACGTTCAGGAAGGTGGACTTTCCCGAGCCCGACGGGCCCACCACTGCGACGAACTCGCCCGGCCCGACGGCAAGGTCACAGGGGTGCAGTGCCTCGACCGGGGGTGGGCCGGGGTAGGTCAGCGTGACCTGTTCGAACTCCAGGACGGGGACGCTGCTCACCTGGTAACCGCCCCCGGAGGGGGCGGGGCGTCCTTGACACCGACGATGACATGGTCGCCCTCCTTCACCGCGCCGTCGATGATCGGGCGTACCTCGGCGCTGCCGCCGCCCACGGTGCCGGGCGTCACCTCGACGCGCCGACGCTGCCCGTTCTCATACACCGTCACCACCGTCCGGCCGTCGGCCGCCGCCGAGATCGCCGACACCGGAACGACCAGCACCGGGCCTGCGGAGGATGCGGCCACGATTGTCAGCCGGACGTCCTGGCCCGCCAGCCGTGGATCCAGCGGAGCATCGGGCTGGACGGTCAGTCGGTAGCCCGCTGGGCCGCCGAGAGCCTGCTCCGCCTGGCCTTGACCCTGCGGCTGTGTACCGCCGCCGGCCTGCGGGACGTCCGCGGTGTCAGCGACCGCGGCGACGGTGGCGGAGGCCTTGAGGCCAGTGACCTCCGAGAGGATCTCGACCCGCTGGCCCGGACGCACCAAGCCGCGGTCGGCGGCTGTGAGCCGACCAGTCACCACCAGCGCCCCCGCGGACAGAGTCAGCACCTTGCCGCTGACCACCGAGCCGACCTTCCCGGTGACGCTGTCCACCCGGGCCGGGAACCCGGGCAGGTAGACGATCTCGTCCGCCGGGACCATCGGCCCGCTCGCGGCCTTCACTCCGGCCGCCCTGCTCCGCAACTTGGTGAGGTCCTCGATGGCGCGAGAGACCTGCTTGCGAGCCGCCGCGACGCCGTCCCGCTGCGGCCCTGCGCCGTCGGAGGCCGAGCCGCCGCTCGGCCGGGGCTGCGCCTGTTGGGCCTTGGCGGTGGCGAGTGCCTCCTCGGCGTCATCAAGGGCTCGCTGCCCGGCCGTCACCGCCTCCTCCGCGGCAGCGACCTGCGTCGCACCGTCTGGCGAGCTGGGCAGCGGATCGTAGCCGCGGGCACGGTACAGGGTCGTCACCGCCGCCTTCGTTCCCTCGCCGAAGGTGCCCGCAGGGTCACCACCGACTTCCAAGCCCAGCAGCCGCAGTGCGCCTTGCAGCTGGGCGACATCCTGACCGGTGGCACCGGGTTTCAGGTCCCGGTAGACCGGCAGCTCGCCCTGGAGCGGGAACACCGGCCGCCCGGCCACCTCCAGCACCGGCACTCCGGCCGACACCTGGCCACCGGCCGCCACAGGCAGCCGGGTCACCACCGCCGCTCGCGCCCCACCGCCCGCCACCGGTGCCACGTCCACCGACTGACCGGCCGTCACCCGGCCCCGGGTCACCACAGTGGAGGTGAGCACCTGGCGCTCCACCCGCGCCGTCAGCACATCCGGCGCGGGTGCGTGGGTCTCCGCCGCTGCCTGGGCGGGCGACTTGATCAGCATCGCCGCTCCGACCCCCGAGGCGGTCAGCAGGACGGACCCGAACGCCGAGAAGACGACCAGGGAGCGGCGTCGTGTGAACACGGGGGACGGGCCTCCCATTGCTAGCCCTGTGCGGCGGAATACACGGTCACGAACGCGGGACGGTCACTACCGCGGATCGCTCGCATGCACTCTATGGCGGTCGGCGATCGCTCTTCCCCCGAATTGCGCAGGTCGCGCTGTGACATAGATCATGTCCGCGTCATCCCGACCGGTTCGGCGGATCGGCCAGAGGACGCGGGGCGTGGCGGTGCGACCTACGATCCGGTACAAGTGCCACCACGTAAGGAGCGCAATGACCGAGACATCAGCGGGAATCAGCTGGCTCCCCGACCATTTCAGGCAGGGCTTCTCGGTGGTGTTCGTCCGCGGCGTGGAGCCGCGGGACCTCCTGCTCCGATTGGGTTGCGAGGAGGGAACGCTGACCGAGCTGACCCGCGAGGAAGCCGAGGAGATCGACGTGGACGAGGACGTCCGCGTCATCCGGGCCGGGTTCTTCGACGGCTGGGGCTACGCGGTGCAGAGCTGGGACGCACATGTTCTGGGCGAGGAGGGCGCCCTGATGGAGCGAATTTCGATGGGGACCGAGGCGGTCATCCTGGTGAGCACGGCCACCGTCCCCTGGTTCGCGTACTCTGCGGGCGGCCGCCTGGTATGCGGCTTCGACCCGGGCACCCCGCTCGGGCGGTACGGCGCCGACCCCGATCGCTTCGTAGTAGCGATGGAGCGCTCTGGTATCCCGGCCGGCGGAGCACCCGCGGAGGTCGAACCGGTCGCAGCCATGCTGCGGATGGCCGAGGCCGAGTTCGGACTGAACCTGCCGGTCGAAGACGTGGTGCGCGGAGCGCTGCTGGCCGGCCAAGTCGACTGACCCCACACGCCTGGGCGGCGGGAAGGAGCCGTCGAGCCCCTCCCCGCCGCACTGAGGCAGTTGCGCTACGGGAGCGCGCAGATGGTCTGGTTGCAGTTCTCGAAGCCCGGCGTCTCCACGAAGTAGGCGTCATTGTCGTGTAGGCGCATGGCCGTGGTGAAACGGCCGAGCTGTCCGCCTGCGCCCGTGTTCTGGCTGAGCGGGATGGCCCCGCGTCCGCACGGCTCCTTCCAAGTGGGCAAGGGGTAACTGGTGTCGTACTTCAGCTGCCACCCGCTGGCGTCCTTAACGGCGTAGAACTGGGCACACTGGCTGCCCGTGGTGACCCGGCCTCCGCTCTGCCGAGACTTGGCGAACGGGTACTCGTCACAAGACGGTTTGTCGCTCGTGCCGTTGGGCGGACCCACCCACGAGGACGGGCACATAGCGGCCCGGTTCGCGGAGGCAATCGCGTCGTCAGCCTGACGGTTGAGCGGCGAGTTGTGCGCCCTACTGCCAGGGTGGCTTTCCAACTTGTCCATCAGCAGCCAGTAGAGCGCGGCCGCTGCCGGGTACTTCTTCGTGTCGATCTTGAGCATGGGGGCGTACCGCGGGAAGACACAGCCCGGCCTGGTCTCGGGGACCTCCTCCTTACCCATGATCACGTCGCAGCGAACCGCCATGTCGGCGTCGCGCCAGGCGATCTCCGGGGTCCGAGAGGAGGCCGGCGAGGTGAACTTGAACTTCCACGAGAGGTCGATGGCCCCGGTACCGCTCGTGCCGGTCCACCACTGGCCGATGCCGTAGGTGAGAGAGTGCTGGTCGCCAGGCGTCCAGGTTGGTGCCCCGCCGGCGATTCGTTGAGTACCGCTCGCGCAGGGACCGCTGCAGGTGGGGGTCCACTCGAGCGTCACGCTCTTCAGCGCAGCGTCAATCTTCTCCGGGATGATCGTCAGTGTCTGGTCGATGGCGTTCTCGTTCTTGTAGAGCTGGATCTTCTGGTAGACGTTCCAACTGGCGGTGCCGACCGGGGCGCCGTGGTCGTCGAACAGAACCACGCCCACCGGGGCCTGCAGGATGCAGCCCACGTAGCGGCTGTAGACCGTGCCGCTCGACGCGCAGGAGACCGCGTCACCGGTGGCCGCCGCTGTGGCAGACGCGGGTGCGGCAACCGCTGGGTGAACAGCGTTCTTGGCGTAAAGATTGGTGACCGTGCGGTGACCCACCGTCACGCACATGGTGGCCCGGCCCGGCTCGGCGGGTGCGCACTGCGGCGACGCCGGGACGGGGCCGACTGTCGCTGTTGCGGCGGCGTTCCAGGTCGGGGTTGCCAAGCCGCTCGGGAAGGACTGGGTCGGTGCTGCGGCCGGGACCATCGGCTGGTCCTCGGGGTCGATGTCCGGGGCGTTCGGGTTGGGGTCGGGGAACGTGATGGTCGGCATGCCGGAGTAGTCGCCGGGCGCGAAGGCGACTGCATCGAACGCGATGTCTTGGCTGCCGTCCGCGCCGGCGGTAATGGTGCTGAGCCGCACCGCCGGGGTGGAGCCCTTGAACTGGAACGCACCGAGCGACACCCAGCGGTTGGTGCCCTTGCCACCCTGGAGCAGCTGGTTCACCGGGGTGGTCTGCTGCCAGCCCTGCGGGGTGCGGACCTCGTAGTGGGCATCCTGCGTCTGCGCGCCGTGGTCGGGGATGTGCACCATGACCATGGCAGCGCTGTCGAGGGTCCGGTTCATCGTCCAGATACCGGTGGCCTTGAGCCGCTGGCCCTTGGCATCCCCGGCGCGGGTGTGACCGAAGTAGAAGTGGCCGCCGAAGCCGCCACCCAGCTGATGGATGTCGATCTTCGCGGGCCAGCCCGCGGTCGGCGCCCCGTTCTGGTCCTTGACCGTCTCCCCCGGACCGAAGTCCATACTGAACGATCCGGTGCTCGTCCACGTTCGGGAGCACCCAGAACGTATCGGAGGGATGCTGTCGTCGACGTCGTCGATGATCAGTGCGCCCGCCGGCAGGCCGGCGGTCGAGCAGCTCGGCGGGTACGAGGTGCCATCGGCTTCCTCCGGGTACGTTCTGTCGAACCTGATCAATTCGTTGCCGCAGGAGTAGTCGCAGTTGTTCTTCCACTGAACTGGCTTGTTCCACCAGCAGTGGAAGTCCGCCAGCGTGCACGGCCCGCCGCCGAGCGAGTTGGATGCACTGGTGCTGATCTTCCCGGCGTCGCAGTTGTTGTCGGCCGTGCAGAAAAGGGCGATCGGTGGCTTGGCGTGCGCCCGGTTGTAGGTGGCCGTCCCAACGGTCTGTGCTGGGCCTGTGGGGCCGTTCCACCAGGCGGCCCGGAATCCGGCGACCGAGGTGTTGGGTGCCTCCAGCCCCTCGACGGGGTGGGCGGCGAAGCCGATGACCTTCTCGGGGTAGGGCCAGTTCTGTGGGTGCGCGGCGTCCGCGTAGTGGTTGTTGCCAGAGGCGTCCTCCAGGAAGGGGTTGCGTGACTCGTCCCACTCTGGGTTGGCCGGGTTGTTGGCCCAGCCGACGCCCCACTTGCCCCCGTGGTTGCCCGCGTCGGCCTGCGGGTAGAAACCGGAGTTGTACGCCCACAGGGCAAAGAACCAGTTTTCGATCTTCGTGTTGTTGCCGTTGTTCACCACCATTCCGGCCCGGCGGGTTTCATTCCACTTCGTGCTGAGGATCTGCATGCCGGCGGCGATGTTCGCGACGTAGTCAAGCGCGACCGCCCGCTGCTGCTGGTAGTCCCAGGCCGCCGCCTTGTCGCCCTCGCGGCCGGCGAGCCGCATGTGGTCGGTGACCTGGGTGACGCCGTAGCCGCAGTCAGCCTTCGACCAGTCGATGTCCCAGTCGTTGTTGGGGTCGCTGTCGTACATCTGGAGGCCGTAGTAGTTGCCGATCAGCGGGTTTGCGGTCTCTCCAGGCAGTGCGCTGCGGGCCGCTTGCCACATGTTCGACTCTTGGGCGGTGATGCCCAGTAGGACCTGCGCCGGGATCCGTCCGCCGCCTTCGAGCGGGATGGTTGGGAACAGCGCGGCGGGCTGGTAGGCCGGCATCCCCAGGTTCTTCCAGTTGCTCGGACGGCCGAGCGTCAGGGTGCCGCTGACCGCCTGGTCCACCGCCCACTCCACCTGGCGAGGCTTGGGCTGGAGGGCTTGGTTGCGCGGGTCGTTGCGCGGTACCGCGCAGGTCCGGTCCGACTCGACGAGCTCGGTGGCCGAGCCGGGCGACGTTCCACTGACGGCGCCCGCCTTCGGCTGGGGCAGCGCCGGTGACGGCCCAGCTGCCTGTAGAGCCGAGGAGCCTGGGTCTACCACGAAAGCTGCGGGTCGACCGGTGTCAAGCACGGTGAGATCGACCGCAACGGGGCGGCCCCGGCCTGCGTCCTCGGCGCCGATTCGCGAGTCGTTGCCGTCGGCCCACGCGGTCTGGTTCACGACGGACCGCCCACGGGTGGACACCACCGCGTCCTTGGGCGCCTTCGGCAGACGGCGCACTACTCCCGGAAGCTTGGCCGCCTTCTGCTTCGTGTCACCGGTCACGTAGACGGTGCCGCCGCTGCGGATCAGGCCCGTGCCCGTCAACGGTCCCTCGGCGAGGACCTCGGGGCTGGTATGGGCAGCATCCGCTGCCTTCAGCTGGGCGGCGGTAACCCACTTCGCGCTGGTGGGGACGGCCGTAGTGCCTGCCCGAGCGTTTGCCGGTGCCGGTGTCCGGTCGGCGGGGCCAGTGCTGTCGAGGAAGACCACACCGCCGTCGCCGTCCGGAGTGAGGCGGTACGGCACCGCGTCCGTCCGTGCAACGGTGCTTCGACGTCCGTCGTTGCCTACCTTGACGAGCTGGGCGCCGGCCGCGGCGACGATGCTGCCGTCCTTGACCGGTACGGCGGAGGTGATCTGGCCCGGCGTCTGGACCGGCGTGCTGACCGTCCCCGTCTCGGTGTCCACCCGGAACAGTCGGGTCGCGCTCTTGTCCTCGCCGGCGGACTGGGTGAGCACGGCGGTCTCGCCGATGCCACAGCCCGGGTTGTAGTACGACAGCGAGGTCTGCAGGGCAAGCTTGGTGACCTTGCCCGTCTCCAGGTCGACCACAGCGGAAAAGCCGCCGCGGGCCATCAACTCCGCCCTGTTGGTGAAGGTCCGCGGCGCGTACACCACTACCGCGTGCCGGCCCGAGCCGGTGACGCAGGCGTTGCCGATCCAGGCGTCGGCGTCGAAGCCGTCCTCCCGGAGGGTGGCCACGGTCTTCCAGGTGTACCCCGTACTCTGTGGGGCGGTCAGCAGATGGAAGCCAGTAGCGTCGCCGGTGGTGGTCCAGGCCCGGTCATCGGAGGACTTCCAGTCCTTCCCTAAGATCTCGGACCGCTTGCCCTCCGGTATCGCGTTCTGCAGTGCTGGGCCGCCGACGGGTGGGGCAGCGCGCCCCCCGCTATCGGCGGCCCGCGCGGCTGGCGACACCAGGCCCGCCAGCACCACAGCGGCGGCTCCGGCCGCCAGAGCCCTCAGGCCCCGCTCATAGGCGTACACGCTCTGTGTTCGCTCCTCTCGATGTCGGATTGCTTCTGTTCCTTGGCGTGCGTCAGCCCACGACGAGGACCCGTCATAGACCGAGTGGTGCATTGCCGTGGTGCTCGACGCGGGTCAGCGCACCGCGCTGCTGTTGCGGATTTCCTGCGCGATGGTCTCCTGCTCCTTCGCGAGGACCAGCTGGTTCTGCTCGATCAATCGCTGTTGGATGACCGTCTCGGTGGCGAACCAGACCTCGATGAGCCTGACTTGGCTCTTGCACTCGATGTCGGCGGTGGTCGTCTGGATCTCCGCCTGGTTCACACCCTGGTTCGCGCTGCTGTTGAACTGGGCCAGCGGCGCGTAGACGTCGGTGTAGGAGTAGCCGCGGTTCTTCATGCAATCCGACCACCGCTGCATTGCCGACTTCACCTCGTTGGTCTCCAGAGAGGTGTCGAGGCTGGTCTTGCTCAGCTCGGAGGCTTTTGTCCCGTAACTGATCTGCAGCTTTTGTCGCGATTCCGCGATACACCCGCCGGAGGACTTTCCGGGTGCGCCGGTGCCGAGGAGGGCGGCCCGTTCGGCCGGGCTGATCGGGACGACGCTCCGGTCCGGGTGCGGATCCACGGCTGACTGCGGGTGGTAGCCGTACTTCGCCGACAGCTCCAGGTCGGAGATCCCGTACCGGCGAGGCATGTTGGAGTCGTTCGAGCTCTCCTGCGGCGTCGTCCCGACCGCGGGCGGTTGATACGTGAAGCCGAGTTTGCGCATGCACTCCGCCGTGAGCCGGTGCTCGGCTCGTTCGATGACGAGTTCGTCGGCGTAGTTCAGCATGTAGGCTTCGAGCGGCAGGGCGAGCCCCTTGGTCAGACCGCTCTGCGGTACTTTCGGCGGGACCGAGGTGTTGACCCCGGCACTCGTCTGGGCGGGAGCCGACGCCGTCCCGGCCTGGGCAGCACATGACGCGCTCAGGACGCAGGCCGCGAGGGCCGCGGCTGCCGAGAGTCTGCGCCAGGGCCCGATCGGATGCGAGATTTCAACGTTCATCACGGTCAGGCCTCGTCTTGGGAAGCGTTGTTGTTCCGCATGTAGGAGACCAGGTTGGCGCAGCTCGCATGGACCATGAATTGGCTCGCGCCCGAGAAGCCCGGCGAGTAGAACACCCGATAGTTGAAGCTCGGGTGGTCGATGCAGCCCGATGCCGCGTTGTTGCGGACGGACGTGCCCTGCCCGGCGCCCTTGTCGGTGCCGCCGAAGACGAAGACCCAGTTGCCGTCGTCATAGTTGTAGACCTTGCCGAGGAACGACGAGGACGCGCCACCCTGGTTCGGCTGATAGAAGAGCGTGAGGGTGCCATACGTGTCGCAAGCGCCGGAGGTTGTCCGGTTCGGACACCACCCCCAGTTGTAGACGACCGCGTGCGCCGACCCGCTGAAGGAGAGCAGGGCCGCAGTGAGGACTGACAACAGGAGCGAAAATTTCGCGACGAAGTTTTTCTTGAACACGTTGAGGAACTCTTTCTACAGGCCGGATTGCGTGTAATTTCGAGCAGGTCGAAGGCCTGTGGAAATGAAAGAGACAGCTGTTTTGAACAGGGCAGGCTGGTGGAACCCCCCCATCCCGCCTGTCGTGAACCCCCACCGATTCGATCCCCCCAGGTCGCCGCGGCAAGTTTTTCGTTGTGCCGCGTCCCTGTCAAGTGGAATTAAATCCGCATGTCGGACATGCAAGCTTTCCACAGTTCGTCCTGGAATCGATTGATGCGGCGGGCGCCGCTCATAGCTGGCGCTTCGTTCGGGCCAGTCCGGGTGTCTCTGGGCGCCGGAAGTCCCCGAAGCTGCCGCACCCACTCTCCCGCCGGCCAGCCGCCCCGCGGCAACGCAAGCCCATGAACGGTGGTCTACCAGTCGCGGCGTGGGTCAAGGTGTTCGTTGTTATGCGGATCAGCGGCGCGCCCGTTGGGAACCGAGCGCCGAAAGCCGGCCGGTGTTCCGGCCGAGCCTGCCGCTGGGCCTCTCCTGGCCCGCAAAGCCGCCGCCCGCACCACCGCGCACCCTGGCGGCGCCGCATGGCCACCTTCCTGGCCCGTTACGTCACGAACTGATGGTGGCAGGCCCCGGATCACTTGGATGGCCGGCCTGATCGGCTTCGCAAGGCGGTGATAACTGGAGCGGTAGTTCAGGGCCCGGCGGAGCCGAAGGCGCAGAAGGATTGGCCAGCGGGGCATTTCGGTTGCAAGGGGGCGGGATCGGCGTTCTTGCCGAGGAAGAAGACGGTCAGACCACTGGAGAGCATCAGGGCCATCCAGAGCCCCATCATCCACCACTGCCACCGCTTCATCACGCACCCCCGGTCTGGACTTGTTCGTAATCACCTTAGCCTCGCGCTTTCACCGCTGGTGATAGGTGATGCTGTGCTCCTTGATCGGGGCGGGGATGGGTGGTCAGTCCCAGGCGAGGTGCTCGCGGACGGCGGGCGGGAGGTAGCCGTCCTCGCCGATGTAGGCGATGCCGTTGTGGACGACGACGTCTGTGCCGACGTAGTGGGCGAACGGCCAGTCAGGGCTGACGGCGAGGCTGACCCGCAGGTTCGGGTTGACGTGCTGGAGCTTGGCGAGCAGGTCGCGGACGGTGACGTACTGGGGCATGACGGATCTCCGGGTAGGACGGGCGAGGTGGGCGGGTGTCCCGGTGGCGGTCACGGGAGGTCGAGGCGGAGCAGGCCGCGCAGGACCGCGGGTCCATTCGGGGTGGGCTGGGTGTGGGTGGCGAGGTGCCGCTTGCGGGACTCGTTGACGTAGCCCTTGCCGGAGTCCTTGAACTGTCAGGTGCCGCAGGTGCAGATGGCCTGGAAGTAGGAGCGGCCGGGGCAGTCGGGGTGGAACGGCTTCCCGGAGCTGGTGTGCCTGTGGTCCGGCGGGCAGACGGAGTCATCGGCGTGATGGTTGGTTGGCAGGGCGCGGTGGGCGGTCATCAGGTCCTCTCGGACCTATTGACCCGAAACGATAAAGTTCCGCGCTCGTTGATCCGGGTGTGACGGATCTGGTTGGGGACGCACGGCGGCTGTCGCCGAAGGCTCAGGAAGCTCTGCGTATGCGGGCGGTTGCGGCGCTTCGCGCGGGCCGGGACCGGCGCGAGGCGGCCGAACTGCTCGGCGTCACCGTGGAGTCGGTGACCGACTTGTGGGCCGCCTAGCAGGCCGGCGGCCGGGAGGCGCTGGTGTCCAGGACCCGCGGCCGGCGGGTGGGCGAGCACCAAGTCCTCGATCCGGACCGGCAGCAGTGTGTCCGACAGGCCCTGATCGACCACCGACCCGAAGACCTCGGCCTGGGTGGGCAGTTGTGGACCCGCGCGATCGTGTGCGACCTGATCGCCCTGCTCTACCGGGTGCGGCTGACCGAACAGGGGGTGGGCAAGTACCTCAAGCTGGGGGCTGTCGTTCCAGCGTCCGGACAAGCGCGCGATCGAGCAGGACCCGCAGGCGGTCCGCGGCTGGCGCGAGGAGACCTGGCCCGCGATCCGCGCGAAGGCCCAGGAGGAAGGTGCCGAGGTGCTGTTCGCGGACCAGACCGGCGTGCGCTCGGACCAGGTTTCCGGCCGGACCTGGGCCCCGCGGGGCGAGACGCCGACCGTGCGCCGGACCGGCAACCGCTTCTCGGTCAACGCGATGCCCGCGATCAGCCCGCGGGGCCGGATGTGGTTCACGGTCTACCGGGGATCGTTCACCGCCGAGGTGTTCTGCGACTTCCTCGACCGCCTGAACAGGCAGTTCGACCGCCCGGTCCACCTGGTCGTCGCTCGCGGTGGGCAGCGATGGGTCGAGGCCGTGATGGCCTGAGGTCGGCTGCCGCGGGAGGGCGCCAGTGCCTCCGGACGCCGGTTCCGTTGGGGGCCCGCTCGCCGTGGTACCGCGAGGACAGTCGAAGGATGCTTACCGCGAACTGTTGTTGCAGTGCGGCCGGGCGAGGAATGCCAGGAGGCGTTGCCAGGAGTCCCGGGCTGCGTCGGAGTGTTCGATCGCGGATTCCTCGAAGAAGTTGTGCGGCGCGCCCGGGTACGTGACGAACTCGTGGGGGCAGCCTGCGGTACTGAGGGCTGCGTCGAAGGTGTCGACGGTGGCGAGTGGGATGTGCTCATCGGCGCCGCCCCAGAAGGCGAGGATCGGGGCAGTGAGGCCCGGGGCGAGCTGGATGGGGCCTGGCGCGCCGTTGAGGGCGTCGGGGTAACCGTAGAAGCCGACGGCACCGGTCAGACCGAAGTGGGGCGCGGCGGCGCGGAAGGCCTGGCGGCCGCCGAAGCAGAAGCCGAGCGCGACCACCTCGGCGACGCCGAGGTCCCGCAGCTGGTTGATTCCGGCGGTGAGATCGGAGTCCAGCGCCTCGGGGGTCAGCGCGAGCAGGTGGGGAAGCAGCTGAGGAAGTTCACCGAATTCCACCGATCGGATTTCCGGATCGGCTCCTGCGGTACGGCCGTAATAGTCGATGACGAGCGCCGGGTGACCCTGTTCGGCGAGGCGGGCTGCGATCTGCCGGTAGAAACCGGAAAGGCCCTTGTTGTCCGGCAGGACGAGCACGCCGAGCCCGGTCGCCACCTCGGGGCGGGCCAGGAAGGCGGCGAACTCGGTGCCGTCGGCCGAGCTGAGGGTGAGCGGCGTGGTCTCGGCCAGAGACCAGAGTGCGCCGGAGAGTGCGGGCGGGGCAGCGTCGGGGTCGTAACACACGGGGATTTTCCTCCCATGAATCGCGGAAACCGTCGGGCGCGGCTACGCCCAACGGTCGACGACATTAGCGACGATTTCCCCAAGATTCTGCCAATCATATCAAGGGGAAATATTATTCGGAAGTGCTTTCGGGTGACATTGTGGTCACATTCTCGCCTATGGGAATTCCGCTCGACCTGCCACAGTGGGCCCGGCGGTCAGCGGCAGTGCGAAGGGGACGGAAGGAGCCGGTCGTCTTCGGCACGGGGATTGCCTTTCTCGCTGGCGGTGGGACGAGGAAGGGCCAGTCGTCGCCAGCGGAATGGCCGGGTGGTGAAGTGGACCTCGGTCGTTCGGCGGGGCTCATTGGTAGCCCGCCCCAGCACGACCTGCGCTCGGGGACAAGTTCTCGGTCACGAAGAAGGTGATCGAGCGGCTGTACGCCTGCTCGTCCGTCCTCAACGCGGCCGGTCAGTACGCCTACTACGGGCGGGTCGGCGGCTGCCTGATCACCGGCAACGAGGACGGCGCGAAGCACTGCGCGATGAACGTCACGGATGCTCAAGGACGCCGGCGGCATCCCCGTGCACGGCAACCAGCGCTCCGAGTGGGACGCCGGCTGCCGCTTCGACTTCGAGAACCCCGAACACCGCTGAGGAGCGCGGCGGTGCCGGACCGGGCGGCGACGGTGTGGCGGTACGTCTCAACGAGCCGGGATCCTTCGGCAGCCCCCACAACGGCGAGCAGGGGGTGGCAGGCCCGGACCGGTGGCCCCAGCCCCCGGGCCGACGCGAAGCGGAAGACGGCTGCTACCCGTCGCCGAACTCTGCGCGCACGCCGAGCAACCGGACCGGCCGGGTGTGCTCGAACCGCTCCAACACCTCCAGCGCTGCGCGCGTGATCTCGTCGGGGTCGGACGTCGGCCCCGGCAGCGCGGTGCCGTGGGTCTGGGTGATGAACGGCGTGAAGCGGACCTTCACCACGACGCGAACGGCCGGGCGGCCTTCGGCCGCCACGTCCTGTGCCACCCGCCTGGCCAGCGCGGCGAGGTGCCGGTCGATCTCCGACCGGTCGACGAGGTCGTGCTGGAAGGTGGTCTCCCGGCTGTGTGAGTGCGCAACGTGCGGGGCGGCCGTGACCTCGGTGCCGCCGGCACCGCGTGCGAGCATCCGATACCACGGCCCCATGGCCGGGCCGAACCGCTCGGCGAGTTCGTCAGGGTCCGCCGTGGCCAGCTGGGCGACGGTGCCGAGGCCGGCCGCGGCCAGCTTCCTCGCGGTCTTGGCGCCGATGCCCCAGAGCGCGTCGGTCGGCCGTTCGGCCATGACGGTCGCCCAGTTCTCCGAGGTGAGTCGGAAGCTGTGCCGACCTGGGGGTACCCCCGACCTGAGGCCGGGGAAGGCTTCCCCGCGAGCGGTCGGCTTGGCGAAGCCGGTGGCCAGCTTGGCACGCAGCCTGTTGTCGCCGATGCCCACGGAGCAGGACAGTCCCGTGTCAGCTCGGACGGCCTCCCGGATCTCGGTGGCCAGGGCCTCGGGATCGTCGGTGTGCGCGCCGACGAAGGCCTCGTCCCACCCGAGTGCCTCCACGACGACGGGGAACCGGCGCAGCGTTGCCATGAACCGATCGGAGATCTTCTGGTAGGTCGGCGGGTCCGAGGGCAGGAACACCGCCTCCGGGCAGTGCTTGGCTGCCAGCCGCAGCGGCATGCCGGAGTGGATGCCGAACTCGCGGGCCTCGTAGGAAGCGGTGGCCACCACTCCTCGCCGGGTCGGGTCACCGCTGCCGCCCACCACGACCGGCCGACCGCGCAGCTCGGGTCGGCGAGCCACCTCGACCGCGGCGACGAACTGGTCGAGGTCGACGTGGAGCACCCAGTTCCCGGACACGAGATCCAGTATCGCCCGAGGTCAGCCGCCGTGCGGCTGCGCGCGTGCTGCCAGGGCGGTGTCCACGGCCGCCGTCGGGGAGCCGACGTGGATCGGGGCCGGGCGGCACGGTCGGGCGCGGGGCGCCGCCGGCCCGCCATCGAGGGTGACGACGCGATCGCGGAGCGAAGGGCGAGAACGGTCTCGCTCCACCGCCGTGGCCTCGGCGGGCCCGACGACCGCGACGTGCGGCGCCATGGCGTCTTCGCTCACGGCGACAGCGTACGGTTCGCCTCAGGCGCGCCGACGGGTGATGGCGGCGGTGTCCGCTCGCGTGCCCGGCTGTCCGGGATCACGGTTTCGGAGAGTGGGATCGCGTCCTCGACCACCGCGAGCCGACCCCCGAGCATCGGCTTCGGTACCTCGCCGGGGTCGCCGCAGAGCAGCATCCGCACAGCGGCCCACGCCAGGTTCACGCCGGTCATGCGGGTCTGGTAAATGCCCGCCGCTGCCCTGGCGTTCACTTCCAGGAGCACCGGTAGCCCTTTCCAGTAACGGAATTGGATGTTGGACAGGTACGCGAGCCGGAAGTGGCCGACGACCAGCCGGGCGAGTTCCGTCACGCCGGGGTCGTCCACCAGTGTCCGGACTCTGCCTGACTTGGCCCGGGCGATCGCGCTCACCAGGGTGCCCGCCGCGTCCGACAGACAGTCGACACTGACCTCCGGCGGATCCAGGTACGGCATCACGATCAGCTCGGGAACGGTCTCGCCCCTGTCCTGGGCGCGCTGCAGCGCGTCCGCGACTGCCGGGACCGACGCCGTCGGCCGTGGCAGGTGCTCGAAGTCCGAAACCTCCAGCGGGGAGTCGTCCAGGAGCCGGAAGCCGTAGGCGGAGTACTCGCCCGCCGGCTTGACGCACAGAGCACTGGCCGTCCCGGCGAACTCCTCGACCGCTTTCCGCAGACCGTCGGCATCGGAGACCACCCGCCACGGGGCGACCGGCACTCGAGAGCGCTCGGCTGCCGCGTACATGCTGCTCTTGTCGGTCACCGTGCGGAGCGTCTCGGCGGGTGCGCACATGACCCTCGTGCCGACCGCCGCGAACGCCTCCGCGCGGTCGGCGAGTGCCACCAGACGCGAGGACGGCATGATCACGTCGATGTCGTGCCGCTGGCAGAAGTCGATCGCGAAATCGAAGAAGGCCTCCTCCTCGCCCGGCTCACGGCCGACCACGTCGCAGGCCGTGAGCGCCGGTGCCGCCGGGTCGGGATGGGTGCCGTAGACACGTACCCGGGCGTGGTCCGGGTTGTCGCGCAGCATCGGGATCAGGTGCACTCGCGCGGGCCAGATCCTGTTGAACCAGATGCGTACGTCCACCGTCCCACCTCGCTTCCGATGCACCGGGACGACCAGGCGCCGTGCCGCGCCATCCGCTGGAACGCAGGGTCCACCCGGGCCGGGCAGCCGATGCCTTCGCGCAGCGCGCAGTCCACCGTTGCTGCGAGTCCATCCTGTCACCGTCCTGCGGCCGAGGCCGCTGCTGGTAACCGTCCAGGTGCGGTGCACGCCTCAGCGTGATCGCCGACCTCGTCGAGCACGCCCTGCGCGACCAAGCCCGGCATCGCGGACCGGGGATAAGGCCCCGGCTGGGATTCGACCGCCTGCTGGACGTCGCCGTCCCAAGCGCCGCCCTGCACCACCCCGCGTCGCCGTCCTGGCAGCTGTTCACCGTCTCCGCTTGCCGTCCGGTTCGCCAGAATGCGTTCACTGTTCGGACGTGCGACTACTGCGGGTAGAGCGGCGTGCGGGCTTGGCGCCGGCGTCGGAACCACTCGCGCGTCTCCATCGGCCCTCCACCGACTCGGCTGGTCCCTGGAGGGCTCCACCAGAAGTGCGGGTCGTGTCGGCGGCGATAGCAGCCGCGGCGGGCCGGGCCTGAAGGCGGTCGTGATCTCCTGGCATCGCCTGCCGCGGTTTTTGCAGATCAGGTATTGGTGACAGAGTGTTCCGCCGGTCTGGCTCGGGGACAACTCCTCGGTCACGAAGAAGGTGATCGTGCAGCTCTACGCCTGCTCTCCGGGCAGGCAGCAGGCCGCGGCGAGCCTTGGAACCGTGAGCAACTCCTCGACCTCGCCCGGCGCAAGGTGGCCGCCTACGTGCGGGCGGTGGACTTCGGGATCGACGCGGTCACCGACCTGCAACGCGCCGAGCAGGAGCTCCGAGGGCTGGAGACCGCGGGGGCGACGCACGCGCGTAGGCGCCGCCGGCCGGCGGGGCGTCCGCGGGAGAGCTCGCCGCAGGCGTTGACCTGTACGACATCGAGGTCGAGGATGCGCCTGCCCGGGCGTGGTGGGGCGGCGCCGGCGCGCGGTGCCGAGCCGAAACGGATTTCCCATGCTCAGCTGCGGTGCCGTACAGTCGTGCCTACCGACGCGGGGTGGAGCAGCTCGGTAGCTCGCTGGGCTCATAACCCAGAGGTCGCAGGTTCAAATCCTGTCCCCGCTACCAACCCCGGCAGGCCTGGCACTCTCAGTGCCGGGCCTGCCGTGTTTGCGGGACATTGCTCTCGCCAGTACCCGGAGTCGACTGCAGCCTGTGACACATCGTCAGTCACGCCTGTTCGCATTGCCATGGCCCCGGTTGCAGCCTGCTGTGGTGGCTGAACAACCAGCACGCCCTCGTGTAGGCGATCGCCCAATTGGCGACGGCCGACCAGGGGCGGCGTCTCACATTGGCAGGCCCGATGCGATGACAGGGTGTTCGACAGCCGAGAGGTCCGGTCAGCGCTTCGGCCTGGTTCACGGTTCGGCTTCGAGGCCCAGGTGCGCGCACCCAAGGCGTCGTCGTACCCCTGGTGCCGCAACCTGATCGCCAGCCAATCCGGTTGCAGTGAGCCGTAGTTGGCCTCGCAGTGGGGATGCCACTTGTCGGGGGCGGCATCAGCCGGCAGGCCGTGGAACGACGACGCCCAACCGAGCGGCACCGCCCTCGGGAGGCGGTGAGCAGGGGGTTCGACAAGTCCTGGAGCCGTCACCAGGTGTTTCGCCGGTGGACGCGACCGGGTGATGGGCGCGATCTCTGCTGCCGACGCGTGCAACGCGACGTCCTGGCGTGCCGGGCGCGCTGCCCGAACCGGCCGCACCTACGGCTCTCAGCCGGGCGGCGGCTCGCCGGTCGCATCGGGGGACCCGTTGGCGGGATACGCCCTGATGGCGTCGATCAGGTTGCCGAAGACGTACTCGGGCGGGATCCGCTGCCACAGCTCGTAGACCTTCAGGGTGTCCACCAGGGACGCGTCGGGACGTGCCAGGACGAAGGTGACACGGCGCGCGGCGAGGAAGTCGAGGAGGCTGTGCAGGCGGAGCCCGGCGGAGTAGTCGACGTCGGCGATCCCCGCGGCGTCGAGCACCAGCCAGCGCACCGGATCGGGTGCGTCGTCGACGAGGGCCCTGACCTCGTCGGCGAAGCGGCTCGCGTTCGCGTAGAAGAGTTCCGCGTTGAAGCGGAAGACGATCAGGCCGGGTGCACTCTCGATCCCGGGCTCGGCGGGCCGGTACGTGGGTTCGCCCTTCTCGGTGACGCCGACCACGAAGTCCTTGGGCCGGTACTCCCGTCGGACGACCTCGAACAGTGACAGCGCGAGGGCCAGCAGGACGCCCTGCTCGACGCCGATGCCGAACACCGCGAAGGCGGTGACGACGGCGACGACGAACTCGTTGCGACGCAGGGCGTAGATCCGCCGGAGGCCGCGTACGTCGACGAGGTCGAGGCCGACCAGGAACACGATTCCGGCCAGCACCGCGAGGGGCATGTCGGCCAGCAGCGAGGTGAAGACCAGCGCGACCAGGAGCGAGATCAGAGCCATCGTGAGGTTGGCGACCTGCGTCCGGCCGCGCTGCTGGTCCAGGATCTCCGTCTTGGTCGGGGAACCGTTGACGACGAAGGTTCCGCTGAGCCCAGCGGCGATGTTGGCGATCGAGAGACCGGCCAGGTCACGGTCGACGTCGACGTGGTCGCCGTGCTTCGTCGCGAAGGCGTGCGCCGTCGCCGCGCTCTGCGCCAGGATCAGGACGAAGCAGGAGAGCGCCACGGAGAAGACCTGGGACACGTCGCCGGGGGTCAGTCCGGACGGCAGGCCGAGCGGAGGGAAGCCGCCCTCGACGGCTCCGACGACCGCGACCCCGTGCTGGGAGGCGTCGGTCGCCCCGGAGACGGAGATCAGCGCGACCACCGCCACGAGGGTGCCCGGGAATCTGGGCAGGAACCGCTTGAAGGCCACGATGACCACGATCGTGGCGGCGCCGTACGCGACGGTGCGCCACGAGATCTGGTCGAGGCGGGTCAGCCAGGACCACTGCTGCTGGAACCAGTTGCCGCGGCCCCTGGGGATGCCGAGCAGCTCGGGAATCTGAGCCGTCGCCACCTGGATGCCGACACCTGTCAGGAACCCGATCAGGACGGCGGCGGACAGGAAATCGGCGAGGAAGCCGAGCCGGAGAAGGCGTGCAGCAGCCAGGATGACGCCCGACACCAGGGCGGTCAGGCCGGCCAGTGCGACCCACTTCGGCGAGCCCGGAATGACGCCGACGATTCCCAGCTCGAGCAGGCCGGCGTAGAGGATCGCCGCAGTGGCGGAGTCCGCTCCGACGACGAGCAGCTTCGACGAGCCCAGCAGGGCGAACGCGATGGCCGGGAGGATCAGCGTGTACAGGCCGGTGACGATGGGCATCCCGGCGATCGACGTGTACCCCATGACCTCGGGGATCGCGACTGCGGACAGTGCCACCCCGGCGAGCACGTCCCGGCTCAGCCATGCCCGCCGGTACCCGCGCATTGACGCGGGCACCAGCCTCGTCCTGCCACTCACGCGGGCACCTCACAAGCAGCCGGGGACCCCCTACGCTCTCATGGTGGCCGTCGGAGGACCTCGGTTCCGGCATTTGGTCCGAGTCCGCGGTGTCGGCGACGACCGGCCGGTGCAGCCGGATCGAGGCGACGGCGACAGGGCGTTCGACGGGCCGAGGGCTACCACCAACGCTTCGGCCTGGTCCACGTCGACTTCGAAGCGCAGCGCCGCACTCCGAAGGTCTCCTACGCCCGGTGCCGCGATCTGATCGCCACTACCGCTCGTGCTGGAGGCCGTAGTTGGAACTCTGTGGGGGAGTGGCACCTGTCAGGCTCGATACAGGGTGGTGGGGCTTCGCGGAGCAGGAGACTTCATGCCGGGGCTGCAGGAGGCGGAGTTCGCGTGGGAGCAGGAGCGCCCGGAGGCGGTCGGCCTGGTCCTGGCGGAACATCGCGAAGGCGAAGTGCCGCCGGTGGGTGCTGTCGGCAGGCGGTCGGTGCGGATCGCGGCGGCGGTGCCCGGCTCGGTGGCGCCGGTTCGGCGTGACGGGCTCGATGTCGGTGTGCCGGCACCGGACTACCGGAGGATCACGGACAACCTGGTCGGCGGGAGCCGGTCGGGCGAAGCGGCGATGAACGCCGGCAGCTCGCGGCGGGGCTCGGTCCGCAGGTGCTTCCCGCGAGGGTCGAGGGCCGCTCATGACCATGCTCATCCGACCGGCGGATCACCTTCGCCGACCTGTTGGCGGTCCTCGCAGTCGCGGGCGAGGCGGCGTGAGTGCATCAGCCACGCGAACGTGTGCTCCACCGGCCACTCTTGGGCAGCGCGGTGAAGCCGCTGGTGCGGTTGCCGCGTGCGACCACCGGCGGGGCAACGCACAGGGCGTCGCGGGCGACCTCCCGGGCCACCTTCACCATGGCGGCGCTTCCGACGTGCCCGGAGTCCTCGACGATGTGGACTCGCGCGTCCGGCCGTGCCCTCGCCGGCTCCCCCGTCGTCTGTGGCGGGCCGCCCAGGCCGTGTCGGCCCGCGAGGCGCCGCACGCGAGCAACCGGCACGTCGTCGTGAGGGCGCCCCGTGCCAGGTCGGCGGGTCATTCCTCCAGGGCTGCCGCCATGTGGTCGAGGTCGGTGAGAAGCGCTGCCATGCGCTGTGGCGGGATCGCCTCGACCATGCGCTGTTCGATGGCGTAGACGGCGGCTTGGACCGCGGCCAGGCTTCTGCGGCCGTCCTCGGTGAGGTGGGCGGGCCGGGCGCGGCCGTGGTCGGCGGTGGCAGGGCGGGTGATCAGTCCCGCTTCCTGCAGGCCCCGCAGGACGACGTTTCCGGACTGCCGGGTGACGAAGGTCGCGCGGGCGAGGTCGGCGTTGGACATACCCGGGTGCAGGGCCAGGAGTTCGAGAGTGGCGTATTGCGGCACGGTCAGCCCGTGCTCGCGCAGGACCTTGTCCATGGCGCCGCGCAGGGCGGCCTGGGCGCGTTTGATCAGGTATCCCACGTGTCGCGTGACGTCTTCCGCGAGGTGGGGTGGCTTGGCCGGCATGCTCTCCATCATGTCAGCATTTTGACATAGGTATCCCGGCCTCGTAGTCTCCGGTATGTCAAAGTTCTGACATGAGAATCGAGGAAGACCCATGCCTGTCACCATCGACGGCCCCGACTTCGTCGCCCTGCAAGTCCGCGACGTGGACGCAGCAGCGGCTTTCTGCGAGCAGCATCTGGGACTGCGCCGGGCCGCATTCTCGCCGCCCCACGCGGTCGTGTTCGACACCAAGCCGACCCCGTTCGCCGTCCGCCGGCTCCTTCCCGGCACCGATCTCGCCGACATCGCACGGCCCGGCCTCGGCGTTGTGCTCTGGTTCCAGACCTCGGACGCCTCAAAGCTCCACGACCAGCTCAGCGCCGCCGGGATCAAGATCCTCACCCCGATCACGGACAGCCCCTTCGGCCCGATGTTCTCCTTCGAGGGCCCCGAGGGCTACACACTCACCGCACACGGAGGCTGACCGCGACCGCCGTCTCCCTCACCCCCGTCGGACCTTTCTCGCGCGCCTCCAGCATCCAGTCCCTGGAGGGCTTCACCCCCGCGAGCCACAGCCACGCGGCGGACGGCCTTCGCCCGGCCTTCCGCGCCGACGACGCGACATCCGTCGTCGCGGTCACCGTCCGGCAGGACCGGCAGGTGCGCGGCCCGCGCGGCCGCGACGTCCTCGACCACCGCCTCCCGCACCTGGGCCGCTGCCTTCGCCGCCGACCCCGCCGGTGTCCAACCGCCGGGCCGCGCCCCGGCCACCGCGGAGGTGGTGGAGGCGGTCGAGGTGCCGGACAGGCACCTCGGGTTCGACACGGTCGACCCTCGCGAACCCTCGCGTCAGTCGGTGGAGCGCGCGATGCGGGTGGTGCCAGCCCGGCTGCGGGGCTGACCGGCCGCCGCGGTCACCGCCGCGGCCGCCGGCGGCCCGGCGTGCGGAGCGAGGCGAGGGCGAAGAGGAGTCCGCCGGTCATGAAGAACGGCTCGTAGAACAGGGCGGCGAAGCGGACCATCGCATCGAGGTCGGCTGTCGTCCGGGTGCCGGCAGCCAGGGCCACCCAGTCCGGTACGGACGGTGCGGCGTGCAGGATGAGCAGTGCCGTGGTGGCCCAGAGAGCGGTGGTGTGGAGCCGGCGCGGCAGGCGGGTGCCCCAGGGCCGAACAAGGGCCAGGGCGAAGGCGGCGGCTGCGGCGCACAGGGGGATGGCGACGATGTCGATGACCAGGAGCGGGGTATTGGCGTAAAGGGAGTGGCCGGCAGGTAAGCCGGCCCGGCCGCCGAGCAGCCAGTACAGGTGGATCAGGGAGAAGGCGGTGGCCCATGCGCAGGCCGCCCATGCAGCGGCCCGCCGGATCGCCGGCAAGGAGACGGTGGGGGGAGTGCCGTCGGCGGCGTGGCGAGCGTCGGTGTCCATGCATCCACTCTCGCCGTCGTGCGGGTGCCGCGGATCCTTCCGTCGAACTGATCCTGATCATCCGTCAGAACGAAGCGGCTCCTCCCCGCGGCCGACACCTCGGCGGGCCGCCCCCGACGACGCCCGGCGGTGCCCGCGGGAGCAGCGGGTTCGACCGCCTCGCCCGGCGGAGTCGTCAAGCGCCGCCCCCTCAGTCCGTAGCCCGCTGCCGGCCGGCTCGGGGTTCAGCGGGATCTTGCGAGGAACCGCGGCCGTTCACGGCCGGGAGGAATGCATCCTTGTCCCGGAGGCGCGGAGCGCCGGAGTTCTCTGCGCCTTGGGGCGGCGGTCAGTCTGGTCGCTTCTGGTTCTCGATGTACTCCTTGATGATCTCCAGGGGTGCGCCGCCGCAGGATGCGGCGAAGTAGCTGGGAGACCAGAAGTGCTCACCCCACAGGTACTTGCGGATGTGGCCGGGAAACTCTTGGCGGAGCCTGCGAGCTGATACGCCCTTGAGGGATCCGACCAGGCGGGAGATCGCGACCTTGGGCGGGTAGTGCACCAGGAGGTGGACGTGATCGCGTTCGCCGTTGAACTCGACCAGCTCGGTTTCGAAGTCGGCACAGACGGCGCGCATGATCTCTTCGCAGCGTCCAAGGATCTCGTCGGTGAACGGACCTCGCCGGTACTTGGGCGTGAAGACCAAGTGAGCGTGGAGGGTGTGGACGACCGTTCGACCCCTGCGAATGTCGGGGTTTGGCTCCCATCTAGGTGACGTAGATCAACGCTATGGTCACCTTCGTGAAGCTCGTGACGCAGGTGAAGCTGTCGCCGGAGGCCGGCCAGGCCGCCGCGCTCCGGGCGACCCTGCGCACGGTCAACGAGGCTGCGTGCTGGGTGTCGGAGGTGGCGTTCGAGCGCGGTGTCCCGCGTGAGTACGAGCTGCGCAGGCACACCTACGCCGAGTTGAAGGCGCGCGGGCTGGGAGCACAGGCCGCGCAGCATGTGATCAAGAAGACCCGTGACGCCTACACCACGTTGAAGGCGAACATCCGCGCCGGGAACCTCGGCAAGCCGGATTCCACGCGGCGGGTCAAGGCGGAGTCCAAGCCGATCACGTTCCGTCCCGAGGCCGCGCAGCCCTACGATGACAGGTGCCTGTCCTGGCAGTTGGACCGGCAGACCGTGAGCATCTGGACGACGGCCGGACGCCTCAAGGACGTGCGCTTCGCCTGCTCGCCGGACGCGCTCAAGATGCTCCGCGACCACCGCAAGGGTGAGTCCGACCTGATCGAACGCGACGGCGTGTTCTACCTGATCGCCACCTGCGAGGTGCCAAAGAAGCCGCTCAATGAGAACCCGACGGGCTTCGTCGGTGTGGACCTCGGCATCGCCAACATCGCCACCACCTCGACCGGGTACCGCGCCGCCGGGCGCGGCCTGAACCGTCACCGCAAACGGCAGCTCGACCTCCGGAAGGAGCTCCAGGCCAAGGGCACCAAGTCCGCCAAACGCCTCCTCAAGAAGCGCTCCCGCAAGGAAGCCCGGCACACCGCCAACGTCAACCACGTCGTTTCCAAGGCCATCGTCACCACCGCTGAACGCACCGGCTGCGGTATCGCCCTCGAAGACCTCACGGGCATCCGCAGCCGGGTACGGCTCCGCAAGGACCAGCGGACCCCCTGCACTCGTGGAGCTTCCACCAGCTCGGCCGGTACATCGCGTACAAGGCCCAGCGGGCCGGGGTGCCGCTGGTGTACGTCGATCCGGCGTACACCAGCCGGCAATGCTCCGAGTGCCACCACATCGACCGGCGCAACCGCCAGTCACAAGCAACGTTCGCGTGCCGCGCCTGCGGCGTCATGATGCACGCGGACGACAACGCGTCCCACAACATCGCCCGCAAGGGCGAGACCGTGTGGACAGCGGGGCGTGAGTCACGCGTCCCTGCCACCCCGTAGGGGTGTCTGGACGGAGGAGCCCACCCAGCAGCCAGTTGGACGCTACCTCCAAGCCCGGTCCTTCAGGACTCCGTTGGGAAATCCGCAAACCGGGCCGGGGATCAGGCTGCCAGGTCGAGGGCGGCGAGATGTGAGGTGCGGGTCTTGCCGAGGGGTGTGCC
>NZ_JBFBJZ010000037.1:0-6694 GCF_040686255.1 Kitasatospora sp. NPDC085879
CCATCGCCGGACTGGTCTCCGACCGCACCGCCGCCGCCTGAACAACGCCCCAGCTCAGGCCGTCGCGTCCCCGCCGCAATCACGCACCAGCTCGTTACTGATCATTTCAGAATGAGGTTCGGAGCTTCCGCAGGCAGATGATGCTGCATGCGAGTTGGAGCAGGCCCAGGTGGAGGTCGGCGCGTATCTCGTAGCGGATACGCAGGCGTTTGAACTGGTGGAGCCAGGCGAAGGTCCGCTCGACGACCCAGCGGGTCTTGCCGAGTCCGGAGCCGTGGGCGACGCCGCGGCGGGCGATCTTCGGGGTGATGCCGCGCCGGCGGAGGATGCGGCGGTACTTGTCGTAGTCGTAGCCGCGGTCGGCGAAGAGTCTGCGCGGTCGGCGGCGGGGCCTGCCGCGCAGGCCCCGGATCGGTGGGATGGCGTCCAGCAGTGGCAGCAGCTGGGTGACGTCGTGCCGGTTCCCGCCGGTCAGGGTGACGGCGAGCGGGGTGCCGTGCCGGTCGACGATCAGGTGGTGCTTGCTGCCCGGCCGGCCCCGGTCGACCGGCGAAGGTCCGGTGTGCGCCCCCCTTTGAGCGCCCTGACGTGCGAGCCGTCGATCGCCGCGTCGTCCATCTCCAGCAGGCCTTCCGCCCGCAGTTCGGCGAGGAGGAGCTCGTGCAGGCGGGGCCACACGCCGGCCTCGGTCCAGTCCCGCAGCCGCCGCCAGGCCGTGATCCCGCTGCAGCCGGTCCGCTCCGCCGGCACATCCCGCCAGCTCACGCTCTTGCACAGCACGTACACGATGCCGCGCAGCGCGGCCCGGTCGTCCGCCGGGAGCCGACCGGGGTAGCGGTGGCGTCGCGGCGAACGCGGTGGCAGCAACGGAGCCACCCGCTCCCACAGATCATCCGGCACAAGATCATCAGACACCTGCAGAACTCTGCCGCCTCAACACCTCAACTGCCAAGCCCCTGAACCGAACTCATTCTGAAATGATCAGTTATGACCGTCCGCTGGGTGGCGGTCAGTCCGGAGACTCCGTCGCCAGGGTGCGGCGGAGGGTGTCCTTGCGCCGGCGGTGCCGGGCAGTGGCGCGGACGGCGCGGGCACTGTCGCCGGTGAGCCGGTCCACGATCTCGGGTGGGGTGGCCGGATGCTCGGCGACCCGACGGCGCACGAACTCGGACCCGTCTTCGGACATGCGGGCGATCAAGGGCGCCGGCGTGGCGGCGTTCGACGCCACGAACGACCGGACGAATTCGTCTTCGTCGTTCGCGAGACCGGCGAGCACCTCCGGGGGCAGGTCTGCCCGTAGCGCGGCCGCGGCACGGACTGGCTGCTTGGGTGAGTCGGCCGCAGCCACCACGCACCGCACCAAGGTGTTGGGGTTATGTACCGCACCACTCTGGACCCAGGCATCCTCATGGTCCACGAGTTCACACAGGACCTGCGGCGGCGTGTCCGGATGCTGCGCGCGTGAAGTCGCGTGCGTTCGTTCGTCGGCGAGGATGTCCGCGCACAGGCCTGGCGGTAGCCACGGGTAGAGGAGTTCGCGGCCGGCGATCGCCATCGCTGCCGGGTACGACGGATGCCAGGGGTATCCCTCCCTGACCGCCGCCCTCGCAGGAGCATCCGGCGGCAGGCCCCGCCGGCTCGGGCCCGACCACTCGCGAGGCTCGACCAGGCACTTCGCCGCGTCGGGCGGGAGGGCCGGGTGGTGGCGCAGGGTGTCCTCGACTTCCAGAGGGCTGACATGCCACGGCCGCCCGGGCTGCTCGAACCGGTAGTGGCAGGGCAGCCGGGATGCGAGCTCTATCAGTGTCCCGATCGGGGTGGCCGGGTTCCCGGCGACCGCGCGGACGATCAGGGTGTCCGGGGAACGGCCAAGGAGGGCGAGGACGTCCGGCGGGGTGGCCGGATTGGAGGCGACCCCTGCTCGGATGTGCAGGTCGAGGTCGGTCGCCAGGGTGGCCAGGAGTGCGGCAGGGGTCGCGGGGTTGAGCGCGACTGCGTGGCGGATCCACGGGGCCTCGTGCCCCGCCAGGGGCGTCAGCTCCTCCTTCTTGGCTGACGGGTTGAGCGCGAGGGACCGTACGATCACCGCGCCCAGCTCGTGTCGTTGGTCGGTACCGAAGTGGAGGAGCCGTTCGCGCAACTCCCGGGTGGTGTGGGGGTGGCGGGCCACCAACTCGATCGTCCAGATGGCGTCCGGTTCGGACTGACACCGGGCCAGCCCCCCGAGGACAAGGGCGGCGAGAAGTTGCGGGTCCGCTGCGGGGTTGCCGGCCAGTGCCTCCCGGACCGGTGTCGAGGCGTCGGCGGCGAGGATCGACAGCGCGGCCGAGGGGGTGGAGGGGTTGGCGGCCAGCGTGGTGCGCACCGCCTCGAAACGGTGCCGGGCGAGCCGCTCGGCGTCGGGCGGCGGCGATGCGCCCGCTGCGGTCGTTTCGGCGCGGTACAGGTAGTGGCCGAGTACCTCGACGGGCGGGCGCTGCTGTGACCGAGTAGATGCTTCCAGGGTCGGGTACTGGGCCAGCCACCGGTCGAAGTCGCTGCTGTGGACGGTGCCGCGGCCCCTCTCCCCACTGGTCCGGTCGAGCTCGTCGAACAGGGCCTCGGCCAACGCCCGGCGCCCCTGGCTCAGCTTGACCAGCGCAAGGTCGACCAGGACCGGGGTACCGCTCGTCCGGGCTCCCAATGCTTCCGGCTCGAAGAGGTACGCGTACGTGTCGAGCGCCGACGGCGCCGGCTTCTGCTCGTCAAGGGCCTTGTGTGCCGCCGCCCGTAGCGCGGTCCGCAGCTCGTTGTCGAGCCACCGCTCGTACCAGGTGGCAAAGTCCGGAGCCGACCTGCTGAACGAGCCGTCACCGACTGTGTAGTCGGTCCATACTTCACCAGCCCCGGCACCGGTCACGACGAGCACGTCGTGGTATCCACAGCCCAGGTCAGCGAGGAACAGGCACCCGTCATGGGTGTGCGCCGGGCACTCCAGGTCGTTCTGGTCGGCGGGATGAAGCGGGAAGAGTCGGGCCGGATCGGGTGCTCTCTCGTCATCGCACCACCAACCGGCTGCCCACCCCGCTTCGTACAGGTACTGCACATTGGAGGGGGCGTCGCACAGTGCTCGGAGGGTGTCCCGGAGGGCTGGGAGCCCGCCGCCGGGCCCGGCCCCGCCGTCACCCACCGTGGTGATGAATTCCCGGTAGGCGGACGGCAGGACCAGCCCGTGCTCGCTCTCGAACTCGGTGACGGCGTCCAGGGAGAGTGGGGGCTGTAACGCGGCCACTGGCACCCCCAGTTCACCGAGGGCGCGCAGTTTGTCGAGAACCTCTGTTCGATCCATGGAGCGATCCTGCTTTCGGTAGACCGTGTCCTACGTGGTGAGTCGCGTCAGTCGTGTGTGGCAGAGGATGGTGGCGGCGATGTCGCAGAGGGCCAGGTGGAGCACGTGGTCGCGTTCTCAGCGGCGGGTGCCGCGGCGGCAGCCGGTGAGCCAGGCCATGGTCCGCTCGATCACTCACCGGTGGCGGCCGAGTGCCCGGCTCGACTCGAGGCCTTGCGCGTGATCCCGGGCAGGATCTCCTGTCCGGTGGATTCGCTAACGGGTTGGAGACTGAGCCTCGCCCAGAAGCGTCAGATTGCCGGCGTCCAAGAGGATCTTCCGAGGTGCTGTTGCGGCCTGAAACACTTCCACAAGAATGCGCTCGTCGTCGAGATATTCGGCCCAGCCGAACCATTCGCCCGGCGCAAGGTGATCGGCACTTGTTCGCTGGGCAATGACCTGGTGGTCAGGGAATCCCTTCAGAGTCAGCGTCCCGCCCGTGTCGGATGCAGTCAACATGGTGAGGGTCAGATAGGAGCGTCCGGACGGGCTGATGGCTTCCAGCATTCCGGGAGTGGGAACGATGCCCACGTGCAGTGCATCGTTGACGTACCTGCCCCAGAACGTCTCACTCGGCCCGTCGTGGACGCCGATTCCCAGGCCCACGTCCACCCCGTTGGGGTGGCCGATGGACGTTGTGGCGGCCGGGTACACGCCGAGCGGGGTGGTTGCCAGGACGCGGCCGGTGGCGGCCTCCACCACCCACCACTCATCGCCGTGATTCTCCGGGGCACCCAGGTGGATGCGGCGATCGTCGTGGACCCCGATCCACCCCGGACCGCAGGTGTCGGACTCCTCCTCGTCGTCCTCCTCTTCCTCCTCGCTCTCGTCCTCGTCGGTCTCCCACGGATAGTCGGGGCCGGGCATTGTCGCCCAGAGGAGATTCCCGTCGGCGGAAATCTCGAAGGACGTACCATCCCATTGTGGATGCTCAATGGCCCACACTGTCGCACCATGCCTGTTCAAGAGGCTCAGGCTGTTATCCCGTGCCACTATTTCCAGACCCGCATTCGCGTCAAGGTGCTTCCTGGAAACTACGAACGACTTCTCTGCAGGGCTGTCGTTTTGATTGAGGACCATCATAACCTTATTGGGTGGTGTGCGGCAGGCATCGGTCGGGCGGGCCGGCGTCGCGACAGGTCATTCCGGGGAAGGCTCAGAATGTGGCTGCAAGTCGGGTGGGCTTTGGAAGAATGGCCCGATCGACGGTCATTCAGATCCAGTACGGACGATTCGTCAGCGATTCCTTGGTGAAGATGTGACCGGCAGCGGCCTCCATCCGACAGGTGTGGGCACCATGGGCATCACCGGAGTGCTCACAGATGTCGGCGAGGCTGTGCAGCGAGCGGGTGAGCGCCGTGCGACACTGCACCCGGTGTTCATGGACCTGGCGGCGGTGCAGGTGAACGACCGTCCTTGCCAGGGATCGGGGGGCGGAGAGGTCACCCACTGCAACAAGTCGTGCGACGAAGGTCTCCAGCGATTCAACCTCGCGGCCGGCAATGGCGATGGCGCAGGAGGACCAGTGGTCGTGCCGACGGTAATAGGCGGCCAGCATTTTGCGGACGAAAGCGATCAGCCAGTCGTGCTTGTGCCCGCGGTCAAGCCGATCGGCACAGGATGCCAGTCCGTCGGCCAATCCGTAGACCCCGTGCCTGATGCTCTCCAGGTGTCTGACGTTGCTGAACCGGACGGTTTCCGACTCCCGAAGAGTACCGGCTTCCACTGCTTCGAGCAGCAGCTTGCGCAGCACCACCCCGTCAGTGAACGCCTCGGCTGCTGCACTGCCTTCGGCCGGGCCTGACAGAACATTCGGTGCAAAGAACAGAGCCGTCTGGATGCGTCGCAGGCGCTCGAAGCTCTCAGGGCTTGGTGCGGCGCAATACTCGGAGGCGGCCTGCCGGACAGGGCGCCGGGCAGCCGCGAAGTCGCCCGACAGGTAGGGGGCGAACACCTTGTCGTGCCTGGTGGCACGAGCCATCGATTCCACACCTCTCCATAATTTTGGGCAGCGCTGATGCGGCCGGATGCAGCGACACTGCCCACTGGACCGGACTCCGGGCCGGAAGGCTACACGGATTCCGGTGGACGGCACGTTCGTTGACGGCACCGCGGACACGCCGAAATGTGCGGGACGGCCCCCAGTCGTTCCCCCGGTCCGCTCGGCGCCGCAGCCGAGTCGAGATGAGTGGTGCCTACTCATGAAGCGCCCGACACGATCCCTGTTGACTGGAACGGTAGCCGCACTTCGCGACATGGCTGCACATGACGTCCAGCCAGGTCGGCATGTCATCACCACCATGCCCGAACCATTCCTGGGCCCGGGCTGCGCAGGCCCGCGTCATCACGAAGTGCAGCTGTAGTGCTGTGCCCTTGACATGTGCTTCGTATTGACGACAGGGAGATGGGAAATTGGCCATCAGTCGTAGAACCGTCCGAGCCGCCATGGCTGCCGCACTCGGCGTCACCCAGGCCTCGCTCTGCGTGGGCGCGGCCCAGGCCGCCGGCGCACCGGAGCCGGGATTGCCCGGGCCGTCACCCGTTCCGGCCGTGACGGCCACGGCCAATGTCTGGGTGACTTCCGACGGCGTGGTCCACATCACCACCCCCTCGGGTCACCGCGATCAGATAGAGGTCGCGGAGAGCACCCGCCTTCACGACGAGGGGGGCGTGGTGGAGGTCATGCTCCAGGTGCCCGGCTCGTCCCACCTGCCGTGGCTTGTCCATGCAGGTCCGGGCTGCGAGGAGGTCACGCCTGGCTATGTGCTCTGCTCCGACGTCGGAAGACGGCTGACGGGTGTTCGTGTCGACGCCGGCGACCGCGACGACTCCATCACCTTCAGCCGGGGTACGGGCTGGGGCCCCTCCGGCCTGGGCTCTGTCACGGTGGTCGGCGGCAGCGGCGCGGACCAGATCTACAACCGCACCCCGGTCCGGGGCATCCTGAACGGCGGGGACGGCAATGACACGATCGTCGGCGGCAGTTCGTCCGACCTGATCACCGGCGGCGCCGGGAACGACACGCTCATCGGCGGCGACGGGGACGACGACCTCTTCGGTGAGATCGGTGACGACGTCCTCTACGGAGAGGGCGGCAGGGACAGGCTGGACGGCGGGGTCGGCCACGCCAACGTCCTGAACGGTGGATCAGAGTCCGACACGTGCAACTGGGCCGGCCCCGAAGGGCGCCGATACTACTGCGAAGCAGGAAACGGCAGCTGACATCGCCGCGGCGCGGGCCCCCGCCCCGGGCGCGGCCGGGGGGGGCCGCACCCCACCCCACGCGACCCCCCGCTAGCCCGGCCCGGCCCCACCGGGCCAGAAAAA
>NZ_JBFBJZ010000037.1:6704-86415 GCF_040686255.1 Kitasatospora sp. NPDC085879
TCTCTGGACACCTACATGTGCATACGACTGCCACCTCCCGGTGCGCAGGACCGGTACGGCAGGGTCTGCCCGAACCCCTCCAGAGTCTCCCCGGCGATCGCCGGTCCGGACGACTCGTGACGATCACTGACCCGGGCGTCCCATGCGAGGAGCCACCGAGGTCAGCGAATCCACAGGACCTGGAAGAACCCGGAGGCCGCCCACCGAGGCACGCACCGCGGCAGGGACTTCGCCGCCGCGACCGTGACCGGCGGACACCAGGAGGAACAGCCATGACCACTACTCCCGTCACTGATGCCCGGCCGTCACTGCCGGACCTGCTGGCCGCCTGTGTCGAGGCGATCGCGGCAGGGGACCTGCGGGCAGCCCGGGAGCTGGCCGACCGTGCCCTGACCGGGGCGGTCTCCGCCGGACCGGTCGCCTTCGCCGGCGCAGTGCTGGTCTCCGGCACGGTCCACCGGACCACCGGCGACCTCGCCTCGGCCCAGGACGCTTTCGCTGCCGCCGCGACCCTGGCAAGCCGTCACCTCTCCGAGCCGAGCGGAGCCCGGGTCCATGCCTGCGCCCACATCGAACTCGCCGCCCTGCACTGTGCCGGCGGCCGGTACGACGAGGCCGCGCAAGTCCTCCGACACGCCCTGGACGCGACCCTCGCGTGTGACGCTGCCACCGCCCCGGAGGACCTTGCCCTGCTCCACAACGAACTCGGCATCGTCGCCGGATTCAGCGGCGACTTCGATCGGGCCGTCCATCACTACCAGAAGGCCTTGGGTCTGCTCGCGAGTGTCCTGCCCGCCGACCACGTGGACCTGGCCACGCTCTGGCGCACCATCGCCGGCCTCGCCCACGCCCGCGGTGACGTGCTGGGCAACCTCGCGGCCCTCACCCACCGAAGCGGCAAGCACTGCACCGCAGACCTGAGCGCCCTCGCCGGTCGTACCGTTCCGGGCTTCTGAGATCGTGACCACGCCGCCATCGGCTCGGTCAGGCGCGCCCTGATCGGGACAGGCCGCAAGCACGGCAGGGCCGCGCATGCACCTGGTCCACTCCGGTGTACACCACGATGGACTGCGCGCACTGACGACGAGAGCGGAGCAGGCACGGACCGCGGCAGGCGTCCGTGCTGCGGCGTCAGACCGCCCCGAGCGCCGCGGCCACGGCGTCGCGGACCGCCTGCTCGGTAGGGGCGGGCCTGCCCAGGGCAGCTGCCATGTCCGAGAGGGAGGTCATGGCGACTTCGGGCAGTCCGCAGGCCGTGAACGTCGAGAACGCGCCCAGGTCCGGCGCGATGTTCAGAGCAAACCCGTGACTGGTCACACCGCCGCGGATCCGCATGCCGATCGAGGCGACCTTCCGGTGCTCCGGCGTCCAGACCCCGACCAGACTCTGGGCCTTGGGCGGGGTGTCACGTCGGACGGCCTGCAGACCCAGCGAGTCCAGGGCGGTGACCAGCCCCTCCTCCAGCCAACGCACGATGTCCCCAGGACCGCGCTGACGGAGATTCACACGAGGTAGCCGATCAGCTGCCCCGGACCGTGGCAGGTCGCCTGACCGCCCCTGTCCACCTCAACGAGAGGAATCCCGGTGTGCGCGGGCAGTTCGTGACGCGGTGTCCGGGCGCTGAAGGTGATCACGGGCGGATGGGTGAGTAAGGCCAGCCGATCCGCTATCAACTCCTGCTGCCGCCAGCGGACCCAGGTGTCCATCTGCTCAACCGCCTCGATGTAGGGAATCTCACCCAGATCGACCCGCTCCAGCTCGCGCTCGCCCACATCAGCCCTCTCGGTGCCGCACGCTCCACCTCTTCAGTCTCTGCGGCGGTCCCGCCGCGGGGCGCTCAGCAGGGAAAGTCGTGCGCGGAGACGGCGATGGTGGCCGTGGCGTGCGCATACAGCTTGTCGCTGTCGACGGCGACCACGCGGGCGCGCGCGGTGGACAGCCGCCGCCCCTGGTGGACCACCTCCGCGCTGCATCGCAGCAGCCCGGAGCCGACCACCACCGGACGGACGTAGTTGACGTTGAGCTGCACCGTGGAGATACCGGTCCTGGGCGGCAGCAGGGTCAGCACGCTGGCCCCCAGCACGGAGTCCAGCAGTGTCGCGACGTAACCGCCGTGCACCGTGCCCCGCATGTTGGCGAGGTGGGGGCCGGTCTCTCCGGTCGCCTCGGCGAAGCCGGGCCGAGCGCCGGTCAGGGCGAACCCGAGAGTCCCGGCCATCGGGGGCGGGGCGATCCGTCCCTCGATCACCGCCGCCAGCAGCTCGGCACCGGACATACGCTCCATGTCCTCGGTCGGCTCGAGCGGAATCCAGGAGTGGGTTCGGGTGGCGGGTGTCGTCATGGCCCGATCTTTCTCCGTAGGCTCCCGCCGGCACATGAGTAGCCGGTACCTGGCCCGGCTCCGGGTGCGACGGCTACGGCACGGGGGGAGCAGCGGCCGCGGCCAGCTGGTCGAACGTCCGGGTCAGTACGTCGCGCCGGCCTTCCTTGTAGGCCGGTGAAGGCTCCAGGTCGTCGATGGTCCGCTCCCAAACGGCCATGAATGTCCGCTTCCACTCTGCGATCACCTGGGGTTGGAGTGAGGCCGAGACGTGGCCGGCCCGAGCCAGGACGTGCAGCAGCTCCAGATTGCACGGCACAGCGACGCCCCAGTACTCGTCGGGCTCGATCTCAACGGGATCGCTGGCCATCGCCTCGGCGACCTCCGCAACGAGCCGGTCCACGAAGGTCGACAGGTGATCCAAAGCCGTGTCACTCTCGAAGTTCCCGCTGCCCCACGTTCCCACCAGGTTCTCCTCGTATCTGCGACGGCATGCCATTGCACTCCCACTGAACCACCCCGCACTGACACCGTCGGCCGGAGCGTGCGCGGTCAACCCCCGGAGCAGGTCATCCAGCGGGAAGTCCACCGAGCGGTCCGGCGGAGGTCTCAGACCGGGCCGTCGAGCGCGGCGGCCAGGTCGGCCGCCTCCGGCCGGCCCAGCTCGGTGTAGATCTCCAGCGCGGCCCGCCGGTCGGCGCGCGCCTCACCGGCCCGGGCCAGGCGGTCCAGGCAGCGGGCCGAGGCCGCCAGGGCGCGCGCCTGGTCGGGACGGCTGCCGGTGCTCCGGGCCAGGTCGAGTGAGGTGCGATGGTGCTCGAGCGCCTGCCCGGCCTCGCCCAGGGCGAACAGGGTCTCCCCGAGGCCGTGGTGGGCGTTGGTCCGGCTGCCGGGGTCGCCGAGCCGTTCGGCCAGCGCGAGGGCCTGCCGGAAACGGGCCGAGCCCTGGGCGTGGCGGCCCGACTCCAGGTGCAGCAGGCCGAGGATGTTGAGGGTCTCGGTCTCCGCCGCCGGACTGCGGATCGCGCGGTGCACCTCCAGCGCCCGCTCCAGGTACCGCCCGGCGGCTTCCCAGCGGCGCCGGTTGATCCCGACCAGCCCGAGGTTGTTCAGCGCGGCGCCCGCCCCGCCGCGGTCGCCGATCTCCTCGTAGATCCGCAGCGCGGCCTCCAGGCTGGCGGCGGCCTCGTCCAAGCGGCCCGACTGGCGGTGCACGATGGCGATGTTGTTGAGCATGTCGCCCTCCGCCGAGCGGAAGCCCGTGGCCCGGTGGATGCCCAGCGCCTGCTGGTAGTGGTCCAACGCCTGCGCGTACCGGCCGAGCCGTTCGTGGACCAGACCGAGGTTGCCCAGCGAGGACCCCTCGCCCGGCCGGTCGCCGATCTCCCTCCTGATCGTCAGTGCCCGCCGGTGGTGGTCGAAGGTCTCCGGCATCCGGCCCAGCCGCTCATGGACCTGGGCGAGACCGTGCAGCGCGGTGCTCTCCGCCCTCCGGTCGCCGAGTCCGACGGCCAGTTCGAGGCCGGCCGTGAGCCGCTCCAGCGCCTCGGGGTAGCGGGCCATCCGGTACTCGGTGACGCCGAGCTGCAGCAGCGCGGCCGTCCGCTCCGGGTCCGTCCGCGCCGCCGTCAGGGCCAGGCTGTGCAGCGTGTGCGCCTCCCGGTAGCGGCCGGTGACGTGCAGATGGCGGTGGAGCAGCGCGGACAGCGTGGCGAGCCGGTCGTGCCAGCCGCCGTCCCCGGCGGCCGCGGCCAGCGCGAGCAGGTTGGCACCCTGCACGTCGAGCCAGGCGCGGGCCAGGTCGGGCCGGTCCAGCACGGGCCCGGGCACCGCCGGGACACGGACCTCCGGGCGGTGGTCGCTCTCGTACGGGTAGAGCAGCCGGACGGCCGCGGCGACGGTGTGGGCCGACTGGTCCAGCAGCCGTTCCATGGCCGCGTGCCGTTCGGCGGGCAGGTCGTGGCGGGCCGTCAGCTCCCGGGCGTAGTCGCGCAGTAGGTCGTGGGAGGTGTACCGGCCGGGGCCCAGGTGCCGGGTCAGATGGGCCTGCACCAGCTGGTCCAGGACGCGGCTCGCGTCGGCGGGGGAGGAGCCGGTCAGGGCCGCGAGGGCGTAGTGGTCGATGTGCCGTCCGGGGTGCAGGCCCAGCAGCCGGAACGCCCGGGCCGCCGGCGGCGGCAGGTGCCGGTTCGACCAGGACAGCACCGAGCGCAGATCGGTGAACGGGTCGTGCGCGGTCCCGAGCAGGTCCAGTCGCCCGCGCTCGTCGGCGAGTTCGGCGGTCAGCTCGGTCAGCGCCGCGCCGCTGCGGAACGCCGCGAGCTCGGCCGCGATGCGCAGGGCCAGCGGCAGCCGGGCGCAGCGCTCGGCGAGCGGTGCGAGGGTGCTGCCGGTCGCGTCCTCGCGGTCGCCGACCAGGTCCCCGAGCAGCCGGACGGCGTCGTCGAGCGGGAGCAGGTCCAGCGTGATCCGGCGGGCGCCGTCCCGGGCCACCAGGCCGCCGAGGCTCTCCCGGCTGGTGATCAGGACGCCGCAGGAGTCGCCGGGCAGCAGCGGCCTGACCTGCTCGGCGCAGTATGCGTTGTCGAGGACGACGAGCATCCGGCGCCCGGAGACGGCGGTACGGAACCGGCCGGCCAGGGCGGCCGTCGTCGCGGCGCCGTCCCCGGGCACCTCGAGGCCGAGGGCGGGCAGGAACTCGGCCAGCACGTTGTCGGGCCGGCGCGGCCGGTCGGGCCCGTAGCCGCGCAGGTCGACGTAGAGGCAACCGTCCGGGAACTGCTCGCGGGCCTGGTGTGCCCAGTGCAGGACCAGGGCCGACTTGCCGACCCCCGCCGGGCCGGTGACGGCCACCACGACCGCCGGACCGGGGAACGGGCCCACCTCCGACATGATCTTCGAGAGGTCCGCCAGTTCGGCGGCGCGTCCCACGAACGGCTGCTGCCCGGGCGGGAGTTGCCAGGGCGCCTGCAGGCCGGCCGCCGGGGCCGGGCCGGTGCGGGGCAGGTCCAACGCGGGGTCGCCGCGCAGGATGCGCCGGTGCAGTTCCCGGCCGGCGGGGCCGGGGGAGACCCCGAGTTCCTCGTCCAGCAGGCCGTACAGGCGCTGATAGGCGTCCAGGGCCTCGTGCTGGCGCCCGCAGCGGTACAGCGCGAGGATCAGCTGGCACCACAGCCGCTCGCGTAAGCCGTGCTCCCGGACCAGGCCGTGCAGTTCGCCGACCAGGTCGGCATGGCGGCCGAGCGCCAGCCGGGCGTCCACGTGGTCCTCCAGCGCGCCGATCCGGGCGTCCTCCAGCGCCCGCGCCTGCTCCTGCACCGCCGGGGGGACCGGCAGTCCGGCCAGGACCGGGCCGCGCCACAGGCCGAGTGCCCGGGTGAAGGCCTCGGCGGCGGCGTCGGCGCGGCCCTCCGCCAGGGCCCGACGGCCTGCCGAGGCCAGGGCGGTGAAGGCGAGTGCGTCCAGGCCGTCCGGACCGGCCGTCAGCGTGTACGAGCCGCCGGCCGACCGCAGGGCCGGTCCGTGCGGCGCGGCGGCGGCGAGCAGGCGGCGCAGATCGGCCGCGTACTGCCGCAGGTTGGCAGCGGCCGAGCGGGGCGGGGCGTCCGGCCACAGCGCATCGGTGAGCAGGTCCGCGGGGGTGGCGGTGTTGGCGCGTAGCGCGACGGTCCCCAGGAACACCCTGGCCAGGCGGCGCGGCGGGGGCAGGACACGGTCACCGGAGTGGGTCTCCAGCGGACCAAGGACGCGAAGCTGCACGGCTCTCCTCCGGCTCGGGGTCACGGGGTGACGGCAGTCGGCCGTCATGACGCGGCGTCAGTATCGCGCGATCGCATATGAGCTCATATGCATGCGCGTGTACGGGGCCCACCCAGGATGGGCGCACCGGGCCACGGACGGTGGCGCGGCGACGACGAAGGGGAGGACTCCATGGGAGGACGGACGGCCGGTCCGCCGGCGCTCCGGCGCCTGGTGCTGACGGTACTGATGGGGATGTGCCTGGCGCTGCTGGGCGGCGCACCGGCGATGGCGCAGAGCACCTCCGGCGGGCAGACGCCGCAGGTGGCCCAGGCGCAGGCCGCCGCCTGCAAGCCGACGGTGCAGGGGTCGTACGTCTACGCCTCCTGCACCATGGACGCCGGGACGCGGTGGTACGTGCGCGGAATCTGTCGCTCGTGGGACGTGGCCGATCCCGGCTACTCGGTCGCCGGCAACATCGTCACCGGCACGGGTACCTCCTCGGCCCGGTGCACGATCTCGCGCACCTTCGTCAGCGGCACGCAGATCGTGACGCTCCCGCCGGAGCCGACCTACCGCCACGGGCCGATCGTCGGTGTCTTCTCCGGGAAGTGCGTCGACGTGAACAATGGTTCCGACCGGGACGGCACTCCGGTGCAGATCTTCCCGTGCAACGGAACCCCCGCGCAGACCTGGTGGATCTCCTCGGACAACAAGATCATCGCCCTCGGCAAGTGCCTGGACGTCAAGCACAACGGCACCGCCAACGGTACCGTCGTCCAGCTCTACACCTGCAACGGCGGTGGCAACCAGGAGTGGGTCGGCACCCCCAGCGGCGGCCTGATGAACCCGCAGTCGGGCAAGTGCCTGGACAACCTCGGCTTCAACTCCGCGGACCGGGCGCCGCTGGGCATCTGGGACTGCAACGGTCTCGCCAACCAGCTGTGGGAGGTGCCGATCGACTGACCGGGACCCGACCACCGTACGGCCGGCCCCGGTGCCGCTCCGCCCACGCGGCGGCGGCGCCGGGGCCGCCCTGGTGCCCCGTGGTAGCCGGCGCACAGACCCGCCACGAGATCACCAGAACGACCAAAGCCGAGGTTGAGCAGTCTTTGCTCTATGTGCCGTCAAACCCCGGGTGTGATGCTCGATCGTTCAGGCCTGCACCGGTGTCTGAGATCGTCCAGGGGGGTCCGATGCAGTCCGAGCAACCTGCGAGCAGTGACGGCGGCGACCGTGAACTCCGTACTCGCCTGGCGGAGGCGCCAGTCCTGTCGAGGGCCGGACGTCGACCGCGCCTCGGGGCCGGGACCGGGGCGCGGACCTCCGTCCCCGCAGATGACAGCGACAGGGACCCAGGACGGCCGCCGGCCACGGGGTGCAGTGGTCGGTGCAGGAGTCTGCGGCCGGTGCGGCTCGGTCCCTGCCCCAGCGTGAGCGGGGTGGTGAGCTCGTCGCGCCGCGAAGGGCCGAGTGGAGCGTGCCGGCCGGGGCCGCCACGTCGGTCCCTCGGCGTTCTCCCAGTTCACAGCACCTTCAGCCTCGGCACAGGGACTGAAGTGACCCGGATCCCCGGTTATGCCCGACAGCCTCAGCCGCCCGCGTATGCGGGCGACCTGCTCCGAGAAGTCATAAGGGAGAACTTCGATCCCTTCGGTCCCTGCGCCCTGGCGGGCCTTTCGCTCGCGGCACCATCGGCTGCTGTCCGCCGGTGCCTCTCCGAGCGGGACAGACATCCGACGTACGGTCCCTCCGGTCCCTCGCATCGCGGGCGGGACGACCACCGACCCCGCCTCCTTCGACCTGCCCGGATCCCCGTGGCCACGAAGGCAGCGATGACAGCAACACCGTGAAGGACAGCAAGGTGCGCCGCAGCAAGCCCCGGTCAGCCACTCGTGCAAGGTCCGTGCGTCCGCACGCCGTCGAACAGCCGTGTGCGGCCGCGTCCTGGCCGGTCCGCCGGCCGGGGTCCGGCCGGAAGACTCCCGCTTCCCGCCGGACGCGGGCCCCGATCGTCGAGGTGACCGCCCGTACGGCCGTACCGGGAGTGGCGGGCTCCACCGAGAGGCCGAACCGCGTCACCGACGCCCCGGGCGGACTCGCAGCCGCAGGACGCCTACCCGGAGACGAGGAATCAGCCCGAGCCACGGCAGCAGCGGGCCTTGCACGTCCGGATCGGGAAGGACGCGCCGTCCCCGGACCGCCACCGAAACCCTTGCCGCAGACGCCCGCCACCCGCTCCACACAAAGGACCGCGATGACCGCCACCGACAGCCCCCGCGGCTTCGATGCGCATGCTGCCGCCCGGCAGATACTCGGCTTCGATGCGCAGCTCGGTGTCCCGCTGGTGCCCACTCAGGCTCGGCCGCCACAGCTGTCGGTGTCACCACTGTCGGCGCCACAGCTGTCGGCGCTCGCGCGGGGCGGACTGCTGCCGGATCTTCTGACCGACCGTGGGAACGCGAAGCTGTTCATCCGGCTGTACGGGGACCGGTTCCGGCACGTCGACGGGCTCGGCTGGTACCAGTGGGACCGGTACCGGTGGAAGCGCCGCGGAGGCGAGAAGGCAGTGCTGTGGGCTGCGGGCGAGATGGCCGAGCAGATGCCCGCCAGCGATCCGACCGGCCTCCTGAGCGACCGTGAGATCTACACACACCGCAAGCGGACCATGTCGACCGCCGGGATGAAGGCGTTGCTGGAGCAGGCCAAGGCCTCGCCGACGCTGTCGCTGGCGGCGGAGGACCTCGACGGCGACCCGTACGCGCTGTGCACACCCGACGGGGTCGTCGATCTGCGTACCGGCCGGCTGCGGAAGCCCGATCCGTTCAACGACAGCCACTCCCGAGCCACGTCGGTCGCCCCGACGGACATGCCGACCCCGCGGTGGGACCGCTTCCTGGAGGACACCTTCGGCGACGACCCCGACGGCCAGGAGATGATCGACTTTCTCCGCCTGCTCCTGGGGTACTCGATCACCGGGGACGTCGGCGGCCAGGTCCTGCCCTTCCTCTACGGCCAGGGCAAGAACGGGAAGTCGGTTCTGCTGGACACCATGATCCAGATCCTGGGCGACTACGCGGACGCTGCGCCGCCGGGCTTCCTGATGGACCGCGGCTCCTTCGCCGAGCACTCCACCGAACTCACCGAGCTGCACGGCCGGCGCATCGTGGTGTGCAGTGAGCTCAAACCCAGCGACCGCTTCGACGAAGCGAGAGTCAAGCTGCTGACCGGCGGCGATCGGATCAAGGCCCGCCGCATGCGTCAGGACTTCTTCTCCTTCGCCCCGACCCACCACCTGTGGCTGCTCGGAAACCACCGCCCTGAAGTCACGACCGGCGGTATGGCCTTCTGGCGGCGTATTCGGTTGATTCCGTTCGAGAGGACAGTTGCGGACAGCAATAAGATCGACAATCTTGCGCTCGAACTTGTTCGAGACGAAGGCCCCGGCATTCTCCACTGGTTGATCCAGGGCGCGTGCCGCTACCGCAGGATCCAGGACCTGCGAAAGACCCGGGGTTCCACTGTCCCCGACCCCCTGGTCGGTCCGGCCCGTGTCCGGATGGCCACCGATGCATACGCCACCACCGAGGACCACGTCGGACGCTTCCTCACCGAGTGCTGCAGCCGAGCGGCCACCGGCCCCTCGGACCTGCGCGTGGAACAGAGTCAGCTCTACGCCGCCTATGCGGCGTGGTGTGCCTCCGGTGAGGGCATCCGACCGGCCAGCGCCCGTGTCTTCGCCAACCGCGTCCGTCTTGAACTCGGCCTGTCCTCACCCAACGAAATGATCAAGAGCAATGGTCGAAAGCACTACCCCGGGATCGGCCTCCTTGCCGACTGATCAGCCCCCGCCCCGCGGGCCGTCCGCGGCGACCTACCCGACGGCCCATCGCCGGACCTACCATTCACACGCAGCCCTCCACGCCGGCCCTGCGGCGTTGGACCAGCCCCGACGGACGAAGGAGAACCACGGGTCATGAGTTCGCTACTGGTGGAGGGCGACCTCTCCCATGAAGCCAACGTGGTCTGGCTCGAGGACCCCTCCAACCTCGACTACGTCCGCCAGACCCTGGACAAGACCCCCAGGCGCCGCAACAAGCCCCGCTGGGCACGCCACGGCCGCATGGTCGGCTATGCGGAACTTGACGCCAACGCCCATGCCGACCCCGACAGCGGTCTCTACCGTCGCCGGGTCTTCTTCCTCCTCCCGCACGACCGGGACCACGAGCCCGACGGCCTGTACGCCGCCGCGGCCCCGGGCGAGGCCGTCGACCCCCGGACTGTCGAACCCAGGCGGGTCGGTGAGAAGACGCGTCGCTCACAGACCGGCAGCGCCAAGGGCGCCCGCAACCCCGGCGCCGGTCCCGGCCGGAATGTGAGGGAAGGCGCCCAGGCCACTTCGCCGGGCCGGCCGGCGTAGTTGCCGGACCTTCGGGTGGCTGTGGCCCGGTGGAGCCCTCCACGCGGGCCGGCGGTGGCCCGGTGGAGCCCTCCACGCGGGGTGGCACGCGGAGGGCTCCGGCTCGGCTTCTCGCTGACTGCTCAGCGGCTCGGGGCGTGCTGAAGCACGCTCGGGCTACTTGGCCAGGAGGAGGAGGGTGGCACGCCCGTGCAGGCGGTAGACGGTGCCGGCACCGCCGATGAGCACCTCGGCCCCGGGCCGGGCGACCTGGTCCGTGCCTTCGGCCCAGGTCGAGGTGTCGGTGACGGTGTACCAGTTCTTGTCCGGCCCCGGGGAGGGGAGGGTGAAGTCCACGTCGCCGGACCAGCCGTTGTAGCCGACGTAGATGGCACTGTTCGGGTCACCGAGTTCGGTGCCGTCGTAGCGCCAGGCCAGCGCGTGGTTGTTCGGGTTGCTCCAGTAGGCGCCGTCGGGGGCGGTACCGGCGGGAGTGAACCAGTCGAGCTGGCCCATGCCGTTGCCGTTGCCGTCGCCGGCGGAGTAGAAGTCCGCCGGGTGCAGCGCGGGATGCGCCTTGCGGAAGGCGATCATGCGCTGGGCGTAGGTGCGGAAGGTGCTCTGGTCCGCGGTCCACGAGGTGGTGAGCCAGTTGGCGGAGGAGTCGATGTTGTGGGGGTTGTTGTTGCAGTTGAGTGAGCGCAGGTACTCGTCGCCGCCGGTCATCATGGGGGTGCCAGCGGAGAGCATCAGCAGGGCGAAGCCGTTGCGGGCGGCCCTGCGCTGATCGGCGGCGTCGCTGCCCTGGTCCCAGGAGATGTTGTGGTTCGAGCCCCCGTCGGAGGGGCCGTACGGCCAGGGCTGGTCGTTGTTCTTGCCGTTGCAGGAGTAGAGGTCCTTGAGGGTGAACCCGTCGTGGGCGACCACGAAGTTGACGGAGGCCGAGGGCTTCCGGCCGGCGGCCTGGTAGAGGTCGGCGGAGCCGGCGAAGCGGGTGGCCAGGTCGCTCGGGGTGACGCTCTCGACGCCCATGGCGTTCTGGTCGCGGCGCACGGTGTCGCGGAACTTGTCGTTCCATTCCGACCAGCCGTCGGGGAGGTTGCCGACCTGGTAGGTGCCGTCGCCGATCGCCCACGGCTCGGCGATCCAGTCGGTGCCGACACCGCCGTCGGTGGGGCGACCCGGCATGGCGGCCGTGATGCGGTTCAGGGCGGTGTCGGGGTCGGTGCGGCTGTAGTGGAAGCAGCCGTGCTGGCAGGTGTTGCCGAGGACGGGGGCGAGGTCGAAGCGGAAGCCGTCGACGCCGAGGGCACCCTTCCAGTGGGCCAGGGAGTCGATGACGAGTTTGCGGGTGACGGGGTTGTAGGTGTTGAGGTTGCCGTTGACCCCGGTGTTGTCCCAGGAGGCCTGCATGTCGCCGGTGAGCGAGTAGTAGGTGGGGTTGTCCAGGCCGCGCATGTTCAGCAGGCTGTAGGTGCTCGTGTCGTCGGCGTGCCACGGGCCGCCCTCGGCGGCGTGGTTGTACACGACGTCGGTGAAGACCTTGATCCCGACATCGTGGTAGGCCCTGACCATGTCCTTGAACTCACGGGTGGGGCCGCCCGCGGTCTTGTCCGAGGAGTAACGGCGCTCGGGAGCGAAGAAGTTGAGCGTCTCGTAGCCCCAGTAGTCACCGTTGGTGCGGGTCGCCTCGACGTCGTTCGCGTCGTTCTGGCTCTCCTGCACGGGCAGGAACTCCACTGCCGTCACACCGAGGCTCGCCAGATGGGCGGCCTTCATCGCCGCGCCCTTGTAGGTGCCCTGGTAGTCGGCGGGCACGGCGGGGTCGTTCTTGGTCAGGCCGCGGACGTGCACCTCATAGATCACGTCGTCCTTCAACGCCCGGGTCGGCTTGCTCCCGGTGCCCGCGGTGTCGGTGACCAGCACGATGCCCTTCGGGGCCTGCGTGCCGTTGTCGAGTGCCCGGAACTCCGGACCGGTGCCGTACACGGTCTTCGGCGGGCCGCCGGGGGTGAGCGGGTCGTGGCTGAGCTCGAGGGCGTAGGGATCGGTGAGCAGCTTGTTGGGGTTGAAGCGGTTGCCTGCGGCGTCGACGTCGGAGAGGAAGCCGGCTGAGGAGCCCTTCGTCCAGGAGGCGTCGTAGGGCCAGTTCGGCCCCCAGGCGCGGTAGCCGTAGTAGACCGGTCCGAGGATGCCGTGGCTCCGGAGGGTCGCCGTCGGCACGCTCACCGACCACACGCCGGATGCGGCGTTCTTGGTGAGGGGTAATCGGACGGCTTCCTGACGGCCGGAGGCCGCCGCGTAGAGGTAGAGCTCGATCCTGGTGGCACGGGAGGAATAGAGCCGGAAGTCGATGCTCGTCCCGGTGCCGTTGTAGTGGGCGCCGAGGGCAGGGCTGGTGACTGCGGCAGCCGGAGCGGCAAAGCCCCCGGAACCGGCCAGGGTGGCAGCGAGCGCGGTCGCGGTGGCAAGAGCGAGCGACCTGAGACGGGTTGATCTCCGCACACGGGCGGAATTGGGCAAGGACATGGCAAACTCCTGAAGTCGGGGTGGGGGCGGCCGCGGATGTTCAGATGGCCGCACCGACTTCCTGCAAACAATTGCAGGATCTTGCTGCAAGATAGCGGTGGGGGCAGTCGGAGTAAAGGTGTTTCGCACGGCCGGTATACGACAATTGACGCGGCGACCGGCGGGCCGGGGTCCGGCGGCGAGTGCGGTCACGGCTGTACCGCCGGTGGGGGCCGGTATATTGATCTCGCGGCCCTGGGGAGTTCGCGCATGCCGTGGCCACCGGGCCCTTCACGAGGTCGGCCGCCCGCTGCGCATCACCTGACAAGGCCGAGGCTTCCCAACGGGTTCGCCGAGTGGCTGCACTTCGGCAAGGCCGGCCGGCTGGCCGGCCGCGGCCCGGACCAGCAGGACGAACGCGGTCGATGTTCCTCGACCTGATCACCACCGGCGTGGTCTTCTCCACTGCCGTCGACATGACCCGGACACTGCGTCAGGCGACCCGCGAGGGTGGCTGCTGATGGAAAGTCATTTGGCGGCTCCTCAGTCCCAGTCGGCGCCACACACCCCGACCCGCCCACAACCCGACACTCCACGCTGCCGTCAGGCCGGCACCGTGGGGACGCCAGAAGGATCGCATGGAAGACATCGAGGATGTGAAGGCGCGAGCCGAGGAGGGGGAGGTGGACGCCATGAGTCGACTGGGCACGCAGCTCATGAAGCGGGGCCAGGTCGACGAGGCCGAGTCCTGGTACGTGCGCGCGGCGCGGGGTGGTCATCCAAGCGGCATGTACAACTTGGGTCTCCTGCTCTGCCGCCACCGAGACGCCGGTGCGGAAGCGGAATCGTGGTGGCGCCGGGCGGGAGAGGCCGGTCATGTCCGATCCATGGTTGCCCTGGCCGATGCGATGTTCAGCCGGGGCGACGCCGAAGCTGCCGAGCCCTGGTACCGGAAGGCCGCCGATGCCGGTGACGCGCAGGCGGCATTCGGACTGGCAGTCCTGCACGCCGATGCAGGTGACTCCGTAGCGGCGCTCAACTGGTACGAACGGGCCGCGACCGGCGGCGAGTCACGGGCCATGTGCAACCTCGCCGTACACCACGCACTTCATGGCGACCTCGCCGCCGAACTCCACTGGTGGCGGTGCGCCGCGGAAGCCGGCGACATCCGCGCAGCGTACAACCTGGCAGTCGGTCTTGCGGGAACGGATGCTGCAGAGGCTCAGCGCTGGTACGGCCGGGCCGCAGATGGCGGGCATGCCGGAGCCGCGACCAACATCGGCGTTCTCCTTGCGGGACAAGGAGATCTCGTCGGGGCTGAGCCGTGGCTGAGGCAGGCCGCCGGGAGCGGGCACGCAAGCGGGATGGTCAACTACGGAGTGCTGCTGCGAAAGACCGGCCGTGAGACCGAGGCGAACGCCTGGTTCGAACGAGCCGGAAAGGCCACGGAACAGCAGCGGGTGGCCCACCCGGGCCAACAGTAGCGGCAGTTGGGCGAGCGCGTTCTGGTGGCGGCGCGCGGCGCGGCGGATGTTCGCACGCAGCTGCGACGTCCGCGCACCTGATCGCAGGGCGCTCACACCGACCGGGCCTGGACCGCGCCCCTGACGGGCGCGGTCCGGAGGAAGGGTGTGGATGCGCGGGTCGCGCAGACGTGAACCTATCCGATGGCAATCTTCGGATTTTTGGACGGATCTATCCAGTGCATGATCTGATCCATCACGGGGCGCGGCACGGAGACGCATCCGGCAGTGGCCCCGGCGCCGTTCACGTGGAGGAATATCCCCGAGCCCCGCCATGGAACGGCGGGCCACCTGTTGAAGTTGATGACCAGGGCCTCGGCGTACTGAGTGGGGTAGTTCACGAGGTGCTCGCTTCCGTGGTCCCCTTTCTCGACGAGCGGGAAGTCCGCCCCCTCCTCCGTTCGCATCGAGTTGTACGACGTGGAGTCGGGATCTCCGACCCACCAGTCTTTCGCCGTCACCCGGTGATACGGGATCCGGGTTTCCGTCGCCTGCAGGCCGAAGCCCTCGGTGATCGAGTAGGTGCCACGCGGGGTGGTGTAGGTGCCCTGACGTCGAGTGCCGGGATCCACCAGCCCACGTGACCCGATCCGGCCCGAGCCGGTGGAGAATTTGACCTGCCACGTCGCTCCCTCCAGCTCCCACGCCATCACGGCGGCGTACGAGCCCGAGGCCTTGACCGTGATGAGCTGCCGAGAGTCGCCGACTGCGGCCGGGACCGGGAAATCCGGCTTCGGAACTCCCGACCCGGTCGCCGACGACCCGCTCGGTTTCGGGGCGGCTCCTGTCGGACCCTTGGCGGGAGAACCGGAAGGCCGCGGTTCGGACGCGGCCTGGGACGTGGATGGGTTTGCGGAGGGATCAGCTGTCAGGGCTGACACCTCGGGGCCCGCTGCGGTCGGCACCGGTGTTCCCGAAATGGCTGACGGTAGCTCCGAGCCATCCGCCGTAATTGCACGTTCGGAGGGCCGGGATTGAGGCCCGCATGCCGCAATGGCAGCAGCAGCGAGTACCACGGAGGAAGTCAGTGCAGCATTCCGCAAAATCCGGGTAGGATCAATTCTGATCATTCCGGGATGCTATCAGCCTTTATGGCTTTTGCATTCATGACGTTCATGGCAGGAATGGCGCACCGGTGCCCGGAGGGTGGTGACAATGAATGCTATGCAGGTCTTCTCGTGAATTGATGAGTAGGTTCTACTCATTTCTTCCGCGGGGTGCCGGGGCGGACTCACTGATCAGGGCCGGCGGCCGCCTCTCGCACTCCCGTCCGGGCTCCGGGCGTGGACGCTGGACCGGGCAGCCGGCGGTGACCCGACGACCGTGTGCGCATCAGAACGTACTGCTGTACTCGGCCGTCGGCCCGCGCGAGCGGCCCGACGCGGCACTGGCCGACAGGGCCCGTCGTTCGGCGCGGCTCGAAAGCAGCCCGTTCTTGGCCGCGTCGATTTCCTCGGCAACTGTCGACAAGCTCGTAATTCTCGAGCAATGGTCGCTTCCGGCGGTGCCGCCGCGAGGCCGGTCTGTATTTCAGTGGGCAGATCTCATAGGATGCGATCATGGCGTTGACGAGAGATTCCCGTACCGCTTGCAACCGGGTGGCACGGATGCATTTCGCCGATCCCGCGACGGAGCACCGGTCGGATACCGCACACAAAGTGAGTGACGATGGCGACCGCCGCGCGCGGTGAGAGCGGCCGGGCCCAGGCGCGCCACGGCACAGAAACAAGTAGCTGCACGGCCTTGGGGCACCCTCGTCCCCATGACGAGCGCTGCGCGGTCCAGGGCGCCGAGGAAAGGACCGTCACTGCCGAGTCACTGCGTGACCTGGTCCTGACCTACCCCGCCGACCGCATTCCCTGTCTCACCCGCGGCGGCGAGCTCTGGTTCTCCAGGCTGGCGGCCGACCAGCGCAGAGCGGCGGCCTGGTGCCAATCCTGCCCCGTAGCCAGGTCGTGCCGCGCTGCCGGCCGCGTCCTGCGCACACCCTACGGCGTGTGGGGCGGCGAACTTCCCCGAGACCGACGACGAGCGGGCTATCTCGACCACAAGGAATGACCCGGGCCAACGGGCCCGGATCCGGGTGGCTCTCGGGAGCAGCGCCCGGGGTCGGCACCGCTCGGCGGTGGATGCCGTCGATCCCTCCTCGGCTTGATTGCCCATCGGATGAGAGCGGCTGAAAACACGTCACGGAGGAGGGTCTGCGCGGCCCGGCGCAGCCGGCCCGGCAAGCTCCACCACGAGAAGGCATCCGTGCTGTCGTGGTCGGCACGTAGGGTGCGGCCATGACTGATCCGAATCGGCTCGGGTTCAGCGCGCCGTGGGACGGCTTGTACGACACGTGAGGGGATGTGGGTTGGTCAGCCGACGACGTGTGAGAGCGGTCGCGGGGCGGCCGCGACACTGTGGGTGCCTTTCTTCAGGTCGCCGGTCTCACCCAGCAAGATCTACGGTCGACGTACCGTCCGAACGGGGCCCGCTGCCTGGGCGGCGGCCACCGGCGCGCCGGATCAGCACCAGCGCCGGCGCACCAGCCGCCACGGCGGCCCCCGCCCCGATCAGTTGCCACGCGGTCCGGCGCATCTCCTCCCGCTCGCCGGGGCACCCCGGGTTGAAGTCGGCCGAGTATCCGGGGCCTCGGAAGCCGGCACCGCAGTAGAGCGTGCTGTGTCCGTCGTTGCCGTACGGGTTCGGGTACAGACCCACCCCGGCCCCCACGAGCACCGTCAGGACCCCGACCCCCAGCACTGTGCCCACCGCTCGACGCATGGCACGCCCCCGTTCGCTCCACCACCCCATGCGCCGACCTGACGGCATGGGTCCTGATCACCTGTCACGTCAGATGCCACGATCGCAGACGACTCTCCGGGGCGGATCGGTTGCGGTGTGATCGCCAACTGGCACCGACCTGCCGCTACCACCATCAAGCCGCCCCAGGTGCAGCATGGAGATCACGGTCTGCAGCTGGAGTGGACTGGCGCCGCCTCCCGAAGGGGGGAGATCGGGAGGCGGCGCTCATCACCATGATCACCCGGAATCTGCTGCGCCGTATGAGTGATCGGTACTCAAAAATCGGGCAAGTCCACGAATATGGCCAACAAGGCGCACGATCGACGGGCCTTGCCGAGAGCCGGGTTCCAGGAATCTTGGGGTGCCCGGATTCACGGGCTGTCGACGCGGGCACTTCGGGCAGACCGGCCCCGCCACGCAGGCGGTCAGGCGGATCGACCGGACGGTGGAGTCCTTCGACCTGGTCACGGCCTGCCACGCGATCGTCGGCGCGGCCGGTCGAACCGTTCCGGGCCTGTGCGACCGCGGGCTCGGCGACGAGCGCGTGATCACGCACGAGAACCTCGCCCGGATGCGGGCGACTCGCGACTGGCTCGGGACCGCGGTCCGCCACTGGCACGGTGGACGTCGAAGACGAGCCGGCCCGTCTTCTGACGGTACGTCGTCGACACGGCTTCAAGTGGCGGGCCCTGCCAGGGCACTTCCCGCTCTGGCACGCGGTCGACGGATTCCTGGCCCGCTGGGCCCGCTGCCGGCGTCGTCGGACAGATCCACGACCGGCTCCGCACGGTCAAGAAGGTCAGCCGCCCGAAGGACGCAGTCGGGTTCGTCGTGCTGTCCCGCCGCCGGGTCGAGAGCTCGCTGGCCTGGCTGACGCGCGCCCGCGACTACGAACGCCTCATCCGGAGCGCCGAGTCGCTGATCCCTTGCGCCGCGACCACTCTGATGACCAGGCGCGTCAGTTTGCCAACGGGTGCGCTCGGCTGCCGCGGCGACGCCCCGACGAGCCGGGGGAGTCGCCTGATCACATCGGCCCGGTGGCCACCGGGCCGATCAAGCACCCCCGCGGTCGCGGCCGTTGGCGTTGAAACCCCTGTAGTAGTAGCGGCCGGCGGATGCGTCTTCCCCGGTCGGCGCAGACGGGTTTCTGGCGTCCGACCGCAGGGCCACCACCACCGAGGAAACGAACCGGATGAATCGCCCCCATCGCGAAGACGGCGCCGCTGCGGGCTCCTCCACCCCGGTGCGAACGAAGTGCGCGCGACCCGGACCTTCCGGCTGATCCTGCGACATGAGCGCCTCCGTCGACGATGAGATGGCTGACCACCGATGTTTGCAGTCGGCATCGTTCCAGGCGGAGTGCCCTCTCGACTCAGCAGCTTCTACTCAGTCTTGCCCGTCGAAAGCTCCAGGCGCGCGGACCGGCCCACCTCGTCCCGATCGAGCGTTCCCGCCTGCCCGTCCTGCTGCTCTGAAGACCCGCAGGGTTCAGGCACAAGGACCGGCCGCCCCGGGATGACCCTGGGCGGTCCCTGGGTGGGGGCCGGATCCTTCGCCGCCGGGGCATCGCGCCGACCGATCGGGCGTCGTTGCAGGGCAACCTGGGCTTCCGGACTTGAAGTTGAGCTGACGCTACTCAATCGGTTCCGCGGCCGAATCCTTAGGGTGTTCGGCGCCTGGTGTCCCTTTAGCGCCGCGCTGCTCTCGGCGGGATCGGAATGTTTTGCATGGCCATGCCCGAGTTCCGGGTCGGTGACCGAGTCGTCCACTACCGCGATGTGACGGCTGTCGGGACCGTCGTGCGCGTCCGGCGGCGGAGGTGGATCGTCCGGAGCTGGGTGTATTTCGTGCAGTGGGCACCGGGGTGTCCTCCGACCCCGATGCGCGCAGGGACCTGGCACGCGCCGGGCCATTTCGGGCCGACTCCTGTCGCGGGTGCGGGCCTGGGTCGACAGCTACCCGTGCGGCCCGCGCCCCGGTGCGGCGCATCCGTGACATGAGATTTCCCGAAGAAGGCGGTTGTGGTGCTGCAGGGGAGTATTCAATACTCTTTCACCACACACGATCGACTGAATATTCCGGCTGCGGTACGGGTCGGCCGAAAAGTGTGGCTCGTGATAGCCGGAGCGCCCTCCACCTTCGGAGGGAAGCGGCGGAATGAGGGGTTCGGCTATGTTGTCCGGGTGACTATCTTCCTCATTTCTTCAGGCGTGTCGGCCGCGCGCAGTTCTGTCAAAGACTTGCTTTCATGGGAGGAGATTCCGCACCGGGGAGCGGGGTCGGCCGGCCGGAGGCGCTGGTTGTCGGTGGCGGTCGGGGCAAGTGCTCTGTTCCTCATGGTGGTCGGCCTCCCGGACACCGAGGCGGCGGTGCCGCCCGCGGAGGCGGGGGCGCTCGCAGCGGCTCACGCAGCATGCTTACCCGTGGCGCTACGGCGTCCGATGGTCGGTTGGTGGCTGTCCCTGGCGATGACCGCCGTCACCGCATGGCTGCTCGTGACGGGGACAGGTCGTCTGTATGTGGTGTCGCTGCCCTGGACTGCGGCCGGGCTGCTCATCGAGGTGGGGGTGCTGTTCCTGGTCGGGCTGGGAGTCCGGCCGCGGGGCGCTGTAGCCGCGTGGATCGTCACCGTCGTGTTCGGCGCCGGCCTGACCGTTGGGCTGGGCTCGTACATTGCCATTGCCCAGACCGAACGCACGGCTTCCCTGCGAGAGCGTATGGGCACTGCCGCCCACTCCGAATTCGGCTTCCACCTCGGCTGGCTGCACGGCAACGGGATGCTGCTGACGATACTGTCCGGAGCCGCCCTGGCCACCGGGATGGCGTTGCGAGGCAGTGGGGAACCCGCCCGTCTCCTTCCGGTGCAGGAGACCGCAACCACCAGCGAACACTCCCTCAGGGTTCTTCTCCAGGAGCGCTCCACCCTTGCGCGGGAGCTGCACGACGTGATCGCCCACCATCTGACCGTCATCGCCGTCCATGCCGAAGCCGCCGCCCACCGCATCGAACACACGCCGGGAGGCACCCCCGAGACCCTGGCCGTCATCCGCCGGAACGCCTAGGACGGCCTCGCCGAACTGCACCGCATCCTAGGCCTGTTGCGTTCCGACACCACGGACGGCGAGCTCCTCGACCCGCAGCCCACCCCCGCTTTCCTCCCAGCCGCCGGAACCGAGGAGCCGCGGTGACCCGCCCGTCCGCGTCCTGATCGCCGACGACCGGACCCTGATCCGAGAGGGTCTCCAAGGTGACGAGACGGCGCGCTTGGCGCGGAGGACGAGCGCGATCAGTCAAAGACGCGGCCAGGCGTTGAGAGGCTCGGTGGCGCCGCGGGCGATGCTCGGCACGCGACGGTCGGCTCAGGGGCGTACGGCGCCCACATAGGCCATGACGTCGATCCGGGTGATCTCGACGTTCTTGCCGGTGCGCGGCGCATGGATCATCCTGCCGCCGCCGATGTAGATGCCGACGTGCTGCAGGCTGGAGAAGAACACCAGGTCCCCGGGCTGCAGGTCGCTCTTAGCGATGCGCCGGCCGGCGTTCCACTGGCTCTGCGAGACCCGCGGCAGGGATACCCCGGCCGCGCTCCAGGCGGCGCCGGTCAGGCCCGAGCAGTCGAACTTCCCCGGCCCGACGGCACCCCACTTGTAGGGCTTGCCGAGCTGGGCGAAGGCGAACTGGACGGCCGCCGCCGCGCGTCCGGACGCCGGGCCGTTGTACGTCTCGCGGAAGGACTGCAGGTCCTGAGCGTTGTACCCGGCACGGTCGGCGGCCGACAGGGTGTTGAGCAGCCGGGTCGCCTCGGCCAGTTTGGCCTGCACCCGCTTCTTCTCGGCGGCGAGCGCGCGCTCCGTCTCGTCGAGCCGCGCGAGCAGCGCCGTCGCCTCGGACCGGCGCTGGTCCAGCCGGCGCTGCTGGGACTGGAGCAGGCGAAGCAGGTCGCGCTGCGAGCTGGCCGCGATGTCCTGGGCGGAGGCCCGCCGCAGGTAGTTGTCCGGGTCGGAGGACAACATCAGTGCGACCGTCGGGTCCACGTTGCCGGTGCGGTACTGCTCGCCGGCCACGGCCGCCAGGCACTCCTTCAGCCCACTCATCCGCTCCTGCCCGGTGGCCACCTGGTCCTGCAGCTGGCCGGCCTCCTTGCGCAGGTGCTGCTGGTCCTCCTCGAACTTGTTGTACTTCTCGGTGGATGCCTCGGCCTGCTCGTTCAGCTCGTCCACCTGGGTCTTGACGGAGGCCACGTCGGCGGACGGCTCGGCATGGGCGCCGCCCGCGGAGGCGAGCAGGGCCGAGCCGGTGAGGGCCGTCGCCAGGGCGATACGGGCGCGGCTGGGCGGAGCGGGCTTGCGTCGGGTCCCCATGGCGTGTGGTCACTCCTGCTGTCGTACGGCCCGCCGGAATCAGCGAGCCTCATCGAGTACGGGCGACGGCGGTTGCAGGCACCTTGTCCCAAGCGCCGCGGGGCCCCGGGGCCCCTTCGAGGATTCGATCTTCCTACGACAGGGAATCACGAGCTGCCCTGCAGGCGATGAGTAAAGAGTGCTCATCTGGTTCGACGGCGGCCTGCGGCGGCACTCGGACCCGTCGGCGCCCGGCTGCTCCGGGGCGTCATAAATCCTCCAGCTCGGCCAGAAGCCGGTCGATCTTCTCCTGTAGCCTCCGGTTCTCCTCCTCGATCATCTCCGTGAATATTTCTGCACAGGTCACGTAGTCCTTGACGAGCCGTTCCACATGTTCCAGGCCCTTCTCGTGGGCCAGGCTCAGCAGATCCTCGCGAGAAAACTGTCCTGCTTGGTCGTCGAACATTTCCCGTTGCCTTCCCTTCCGGGGCGACCTCGACCACGCGTGTCCGTGGGAACAGGTGAGGGGCTGGCATCTCCACCGGCGTGGCGCGCACGAATCGTTGGAGTGGCAAGCCCAGCAGATCACTGTTCTGTGTTCGGCACCTGGGCAGGCGGTACTCAATCAGGAGGTGAAATCTGCCGTACGACGACGGCTACTCATTCCGCCGCAACGCGCCGACCAGCTCGCGGCGGCTGGTGATCCCCAACTTCGTGAACACCTGGCGCAGATGGTTGTCCACCGTCCGAACGGACAGCGTCAGCCGAACGGCTATCTCCTTGCTGGAGAGCCTCGACGCGGCCAGGAGCGCGATCTCCGATTCCCTTCTTGTCAGGGGCAGGGGGGCGGAGGTGAACGCCAGCATCGGGGTGACGGCGCCCTGGCAGGTCCGGGTGAACCGGCTCACCCGTGCCTCCGCCGCGGTGGCCGCTCGTGGCAGGCCGTCGCCACGGAGGATTCCGGCTGCCTCGGCCGCCGCCTCGGCCGCAAGCAGGTGGGCCCCGATGGCGTGCAGCCGATCGGTTGCCTTGAGCAGTCCTTCGGCGTCCCGGGCGGCCATGGCGGAGACCAGGCCCGCCCGCGCACCGGCGAAGTTCCCGTCGCACGAGGCCGCCAGCGTGGTGAGGCGTTCGCAGACCTGTCGGGCACCGCCGATGCGCGCCACCTCGGTCAGGAGGAGCATCTCCGAACTGCTGTGCTGGGCGGCGCGAGCACGGGCCGCGGCCTGGAGCAGGACCTTGCGGCCGGCCACCAGATCACCCTTGGCCGCCAGCAGCCAGGCACGTCCCAGGCTGTCCTCCCCGGCCAGCAGCGGAAAGTCCGGGTAGCTGTCGAAATCCGCGTGGACGGACTCCGCGGTTTCCGTATCGCCCATGAGGGCGGCCGAGGCGGTCAGTCCGGACGCGGTGAGCCGCAGAAGAACGGAGAGATTCTGCTGGTGGGCGACGGCGAACGCCTCGGCGTACCAGCGTCGGGAGTCCGCGACCCGGCCGGCCAGCCAGTGAATGCGCCCGAGCCCCCAGGCCAGCCAGGCGGCCGGCTGGACGGCACCCGCCTCGACGGCGTTCGCGTGACCGCTCTCCGCGATGCGGCGGGCGCTCTCGAGGTCGCCGGCGGCCGCATAGGCCAGGGAGAGGTCGGACAGCGACATCGAGGGATGCTGGACGGCCTCACGCCTGCCGGCACGCGCATGCTCCTCGTAGGCGGCGTGCCCCAGCACGATGGCCTCGGCCGTGCGACCGGTGAACCCCAGGCCCAGCACCTTCATCCGGATCCCGTAGCTGCGGACGCGATCGTCCGTCACGTTCTCCGCTTCCTGCAGGAGGCGCAGCCCGACGTGCGGCTGTCCCCGGACGACATGGATCGCCGCCCGGTTGATGTCGAGGGCTGCGCGCAGGCCGGGATCCCTGATGCCGGCGCGCCCTTCGTGGTGGGTCTGAACAGCCTTCTCGGACCTTCCCGAGCCCCACAGCAGATTCCGTGTTCGCTCCACCGTCACGATGAGGCGTTCCTCGTCGGTGCGGGCCAGGGCGTGTGCGTGCGACAGTACCGTCTCCGCTTCGCCCAGGCGGCCGAGCTGGTGCAGCGACTCCCCTTCGAGGATCCAGCTGTCGACCGACCGGTGCGCGTCCGGCAGCGCTTCCAGAAAGGTCAGGACCCGTGCGTAGTCATGGCCGTGGCGGGCGAGTCTGGCGGCCAGGAGTATCAGCTCGGGGTCGGCGGTTCCGGTGGCCATGAGCTGCCAGGAGGCCATCCGGAGGGTGTCTTCCTGCCGGCGTGGCTCCCGGGCCTCCAGGCTCTCCAGCAGCCCGCGCAGCAGATCGCGACGGGCGACAACGGGAAGCAGCGCGCTGATGACCTGGCCGTAGAGGGGGTGTGCGAGCGTCACATTGGTGCGCCGGCCGTCCAGGTGGACGTGGATCAGGTCGGCGGCTTCGAGTTCGGCCACCGTGACGAGGGGTACATGGGCGGTGAGGTCGTGCACGCTGAGCGGCTCGGCGAGGGCAAGAAGCTGAAGAGCGCGGCGGCCGGCCGCGTCAATGGTGGCGAGCCGGTCCTCAATCAGTTCGGTCAGCCACCGAGTGCCCGTCGGCCGATCCGACATGCGCCACAACTCGCCGTGGCAGGCCAGGGTGCCCCGTTCCAGGGCGCCGAGGACCAGTTCCCTCAGGAACAGCAGATTGCCCTTGCTCGCCCGGTGCAGCTCAAGACTCGACCGGCGCTCGACACTGTTGCCGAGGGCGGAGGAGAGAACAGCCTCGGTCTCCTCCGGCCGAAGTGTCGTCAGGTCGATGCGGTGCATCCGGTCGCCGTGGTTCAGGGCCCGAACCGCATCGGCGGCCGCGTGGCCCGAGGGCACGGTGGCCACGAGGAACACGGCCCCGGCGGCCAGCAGTTGTGTCACCAGGAGGACCGAGGCGGGGTCCAGGTGGTGCAGGTCGTCGACGAGCAGGACGAAGCGGCCCCGGCCACCGGTCTCAAAGGATTTGGCTGCTGCCCGGAAGGCGGCGGGAGGATCCGACAGGCCCAGGCCCGGCGGCAGCAGGTGCGCGACCGCACCCAGCGGAATCGTGGCTGCCGCGGCGCTCGCCACGGTCCTTCCGCCTCGGAAGCCGTCCGCTACCAGTTCCTCCCAGAGCCGCTCGGCGAGTCGGCTCTTCCCGACTCCCGCATCCCCGTAGATGACCACTCCTCGGCAGGCGGGATCGTCCCAGGCGGAGCGGAGCCTGGCCTTCTGGGCCTCACGTCCGATGAACGGCCAGCGCCCGTGTGCCGCACCAGGATCGGGCGTGCGGGCTGACAAGAAGACCTCCGGGATGTACGGACCGACACGGGCCGGGTTGTGCAGATCGGCCACCGTGAAGCTGAACTGTCGGGAACCCGGGTCACCCCGGTCCCGCTACGCGGGGCCCGAGCGCGACGACGGGAGCGGACGGCGCGTGCAGCCCGCGAGCCAGTCCTCGACGAGCCGTGCCGCCAGGGAACGGGCCGAGTCCACCGTGGCCACCGGCGGGTCCGCGAAACGGAAGACGCCCGAGATGTCCAGGCATGCGATGATCACGGCGTCCACGTGGTCGCAGTCCTCGAGCCGCTGGAACAGCTCGCGCCAGGCGAGGGCGCACAGGTGCGCGTCCGTCTCGCCCTTCACCATCTCCTGCAGGGCGTCGATCCGGCACTGCCACGCGGGCTCGACCACCGTCAGTCCCCGGTCGGCCGCGGCACGCTGGTAGAGCCCGGACGCCGCGAGCGGGCGGGATGCCGCAATCGCCACGGACCGCGTCCCGGGGGGCAGTGCATCGAGCGCATCCGCGACGATGTCGAGCAACGGCACACTGATCGATGCGGCCAGCCGGTCGAAGTACATGTGCACGGAGTTGCAGGCCATGCCGATCAGATCCGCCCCGGCCCGCTCGAGGTGCTGCAGTCCCTCCACGGTTGCGGCTTCCACGGCGGCGCTGTCCATCTCCCGGTCGTGATAGAAGGGCGCCGGCTGGGAGAGGATCACCATCTTGGGGAAGTCGATGTCGTCGCGAGCCCCGTAGCGGGCCCTGCACTCCGCCACGACCAGGTCGACGAAGGGGCCGGTGGACGAAGGTCCCATCCCGGCGAGGATTCCGATGGTCGGCCGGTTCATCACGGCGTCTCTCCTGCGGCCGGCATGTCGGGCGCCGCCGTCGTGCCGATCGACAGGTCGTGGAAGGTGGCCCGGAGACCGGCGCCCTTGGGGCTGCACGCGTACACGCCGCACTGCAGCGGAGCGCGGTCGTCCATGTCGTGGAGGCGCGCGATGCGAAGCTGGCTCCAGCGGCCGGCGATCTCGGCCTCGATCACGAAGTCGGCGCCGGACCTCGTGATCGCGAAGCCGATGGCGTCGTCGGGCACCTCCATGTCCTGGGTCGACCAGTCCGACCAGCCGTGGTTGGTGACGACCGCTCCCAGTCGGCTGGGGCCGGTCGGCTCGTACTCGAGTGAGGTCTTGATCCAGGTGTCCGCCGAGAGGCGGACCATCAACCCGGCCTGGTCGTACTGGTAGCGCGGCTGAAGGTGCACTCGGGTCTGCAGCAGGAAGTCGTCCGTGCGGCGGGTGTGGAGGAAGTGCCCGGTGTCCTCACGGAAGCCGTAGTGGGTGCCCTGCCAGAAGTCCGAGCCGGTCTCCGGGGTGACCGTCAGCCGGTCGCCCTCCAGCCGCCAGTTCGTCGGTTCGTTGAGCCAGGACAGTTGCCCGGTCGAGGCGAGGGTGACGTCGTGTGGCTGGTGCATCGGTGCCGCTCCTGATCGATCGGCCGCCCGTTGTGCGGGGGCGCGTGTTCGCAGTCTGCGGTCCCGCATGACCGGTGACATCAGTGCAATCCCCGACATCGGCCCTGGTCCTGCCGGGAGCGGTACGGTTCGGTCGCCGGTCGCCGGTCGCGTCGGCCCGGACGGTGCGTCGCATCCGTGGGGTGGGGCCGAGTCGTTGTAAGGGGTTCGCCCCGGTGCCGTGTCCGCGGGTGAGTGTGTCAGGCTTGCTTCGGGCAGGGGACCGGTCCGTCGGCCGGATCGAGGGGCCCGGCGGCGTGACGTACTGCCGAGCCGGGCGGGTGGTTCCCGGTACAGACCGCGGGGGACCGGAGCGCAGCGGCTCCGGGGAGGCTTGAAGGCCGGGAGCGAGCGAACCATTCGAGGCCGGGTGCGGCTACGACTACGTCAACCGGGCCAACTCGCGGGCTAAGCTGGGCCGTCGTGAAGAGGCGCTGGCCGACTACGATCGCGTGGCTTCCGCGGTTCCCCGGTACGGAGAGCGTGATGGTTGGCCGGGTATGGCCTGGTTCAACCGGGGCAACGTCCTGCTGGACCTCGATCGGCCTGCGGAGGCACTCGGCAGGTGACGCACGCGCGGGACCGTGCCGGGAAGCCCGTGTTGCGCGCCCGCGGCAGCTGCGGCGGGCGCGCGGCACAGCGTCTCAGGCCTCCTCCACGGTTCCCCGCGCGATCAGCTCGCGCCGGGTGACCGTGAGTTTGCGGTAGACCGCGGCCAGGTGGGTCTCGACCGTCTTGGGCGTGATGAACAGGACCTCGGATATCTCCTGGTTGGACCTGCCGGCCGCGGCCAGGTCACCGACGCGCCGCTCCCGCGGGGTCAGGGAGTCGACGCCCAGGACGCCCGTTCTCGGCGGCCGGCCGCCGGCCAGCCGTAGGTCGACCCGGATCCGCTCGGCCAGGTGGACCGCGCCGCAGGCCTGCGAGAGTGCCAGTCCGCTCTCCAGCGCCTTTCGGGCGTCACTTCGGCTGCCCCTGTCGCGCAGCACGACTCCCTGCGCGTGGAGCGTCCTGGCGTACTCCAGCCGGGCCCAGGAGTGCTGCAGCACGTCCGCGGACTCCGCCAGGAGCGGCAGAGCGTCCGCCGCCGGCAGGGTGGAGGCCAGACTGCGGAGGGCGCGCCCGATCGGGGAGGGGGCCTCCCACTGCCTGGCGGCGGCGAGGTCCTGTTCGGCGAGCCGCCGGGCCTCCCGGATCGCACCGGTGGCCCGAAGACATGCGGCAGCACCCGTGCGCCAGGGCAGGAACGCCGGGTTGCGTCCCGCGAGGGGCGTCGCGGCGTACTCCGCGCCGAGTTCGAGCCACCTGTCGGCAGCCTCCTGGAGGTGCCCCCGGGCCTGCAGCAGCCGACAGGAACTTCCCTTCAGGACAAGGGAGTAGACACTGAACGAGCCCTCGACGATGTCCCTGACGATGTCGGTGGAGAGAACGGCCTCGGCAGCGGCCAGGTCGTCGCGGTCCAGCGCCGCCTCGGCCATGGCGTGGTGGGCCACAACCGTGATGACGTGGTTGTTGGCGGCCGAGGCGGCGCGAGCCGCCTCCTTCGCCTCGGCGGCCGCGGTCGGCAGCTCACCCCGTCGCAGGGCAACCAGCGCCCGGGCGCTGCGTGCCGCCGCCGCGTTGCGGAGGGCGCCGTGTCGTCCGGCGCGTTCGAGCGCGGCGTCCAGGCGCGGCGGCACACTGACGTCCTCCGCCGCGATCAACGTGAACCACGCCGCGGAGACGGCCCCGTCGGCACCCCAGGCCAGGAGCAGCTCGTCCCCCGCCAGCGCCCGGCGCGCTCTGGCCGGCGCGTCGGCCCGGCAGCTGTGCAGGTCCACGGTGGCGACCAGGGCGTCCAGGACCCGGCCTCCCCAACCCGGACGGGGCGGCTCCTCCCGGAAGCCCTGGAGCGGTTGGGGCGGCGCCGACCCCCCGACGGCGAAGTAGTCGGCGGTCACCATGCTTGCCTGCATCGCGTCCTCGAGGGCGCGGGCGAGGTCCGAGTCGACGGCCGCCGCGGCCAGTTCGCGCAGCGACTGCTCGGTCAGGCTCCGGAACTCCTCCCAGCCACCGGTGTTGAACAGCGCGATGCCGGCCCGGGCGGTGACCACGGCCCTCTCCAGCGGATCCGTGGTGAGCGCCAGCATTTCCCTCAGGTACCCGAGGGTGGCGGTGGTGTCGACCAGCTCGGCGGCCGCGGCGAGATCGCCCAGCAGCGCGGTGTGCCGGTCGGCCGGGCCGCCCTCGGCCCGGCAGCGCCTCAGGAGGTCGAGCGCCACCTGGGGCGCTCCCCGGCGCAGCGCGTCGGTGCCGGCACGGTGCAGCACCGCCGCATGCTCGGGCGAACCCGCACCGGGCGTCGACATCAGGTGCGCCGCGGCGTGTTCGGCGCTGAGCCCTTCGGCCCGCAGGAGGTCCGCCGCGGCAAGGTGCGCCCGGATGCGCTCGTCGAGGCCGACGCTCTCGTACACGGCGGCGCGGACCAGGGGGTGCACGAACTCGACGACGGTCTCGCTCCGGGTGGGGCAGTGGGTCCGCACCTGCCGGACGAACTCCATCTGTTCGAGAGTCTGGACGGCCCGGGCGACATCGACGACGGCAAGGCCGGTCATCGCGCCGATCCGGCCCAAGGACGCGTCAGGCCCCAGCACAGCGGCCGCCCGGGCGACGTCGCCGGCACTCTCGGTGTGCCTCTGCAGCCACAGGGCGACCCGGCGGTGAACGGCCCCGACGCCCGGCCCCGTCACCCAGGGGGCGTTCGCGGCCGTGGGCTCGATCCCCTCCGCGGACAGCACACGTACAAGCTCGGTCAGCAGATAGGGATTGCCGCCCGACACCGCGTGACAGGCGTCGACGAACTCCGGCTCGGCGGGCCGCGTCAAGGAGACCCGGAGGAAGTCCTCGGCGGCCGACAGGCTCAAAGGCCGCAGACGGACGACCTCGCAGTCCGGGTCCTGCGCGAGCTGCGGGACGGCGACCGCCTCCGGCCCGGTCGGGATCCTGCTGGACATCAGCAGGAGGACGGGCAGGCCGCCCAGGCGCGGCAGCAGGTAGGCGAGGAACCGCAGAGACGCGCTGTCGCCCCAGTGGGCGTCGTCCGCCACCAGCACGACCGGCCCGTGCGCCTCCGTGTAGCGGACCACCAGCTGGTGCAGGGAGTGCAGAACGGCGAAGTCCCCCTCCGAGAACCGTTCGTCGTCCACGCTCCCGAGAGCGGCGAGAGCCGGCACGAGGTCGGCGGCCCGGAGCCACGACTCCCGGCCGTCGGCGTGCCGGACAATGTCACCGAACATCTGACGGACGATGCCGAACGCAAATCTGCGCTCCATCTCGGTACTCCGCGCCCGCAGGACGTTCAGCCCTTCACCGGAGGCCGCCGCAGCGGCCCAGTGCAGAAGCGTCGACTTCCCGATGCCCGGGGCACCCTCGACAAGGACAGCGCGACCGGCGCCTTCCGCGGTGCCACGCAGGAACCGTTCCAGAGCGGACCGTTCCCCGTTCCGCTCAAGAATCCGGATTTCCTCGCTCCCGTCCGGCGGCCCGGGAAATCGCACCGTTCACCTCTCGTCCGTTCTGCGCCACGGTCGACGGGCCCACCCGCCGCCATGTGCCGCACAAGTCTATTCCCCGGATTTCCGGGTCCTTGGTACGACCCCCGGCGACAGGCAATCCGGACACCCCGACAATTCGAATCTCACGCTGCGCACCTGCCCCACTACGCATCGTCGGACAGCGGTGCGCCGCGGCACCGGAACGCGGATTTGTCGGGGGAATTCCCGATGGCCCGGCCCCGCCCTCCTGGCAGGCTCGGCGCCCACCGGCGCCCTGTGACGGACGGAGGATCCGACGTCCCGCCCACGCAGCGTGCGGCGCCGGCCCACACCAACCGCAAGAAAGGCAGGACTTCATGACGGTCGCCGACGGGGGCCTCGCAGACATGCCCGACCCGGCTGCGCAGAAGGGTCGGACCAACGGCGTCGCAACCATGGACCGCTCGGACGGAGAGGGCCTGCGCGCACCAGCGGAATCCGGCGACACCACCGGCCCGGGCGACACCCCCACCACTCCCGACCGGGTCGACCGGGCCTGGGCGCGGTTGGCGCCCGAGCTGAACGCCTTCAAGCGGCTGCTGGCCGACGGAGACCGCTCCGCACTGGACACCGGTCACCTGCCCTCCGACTTCACCGAGCAGGTGCGGACGGCCCTCGCGGAGTTCGAGGTGCTGCTGGACACGGTGATCTCCGCGGAGGCCGAGGGCGACGAGTCCGCCGCGCTGGAGATCGGCGCACGCGTCCACGCGGAACTGCTGCCGTACGTCCTGATGTCGCACCACGCGGAACGGTGGTACTCCAAGCCGCGCGGCTACGCCGGGGACTACCTGACCATCGCCCAGGTGTACGAGGACCGTGCGCGCGGCGTAGGACGGCTGGGACCGGCCCTCGACCGGGGGTTCCTGGAGATCCAGGCAGCCCGTGCGGTGAAGAACCGGCGGCCCCTGCTGGCCGAAGAGATCCGAGCGACCGTCACAGCCGCCCACGGCCGCCCGGCACACGTGACCAGCCTGGCCTGCGGACCGGCCCAAGAGGTCCGCGACGTCCTCGCAGGCCTGACCGATCCCGGCGACCTGGTCGCGACGCTGCTCGACCACGACCAGGAAGCCCTCGACCACGTGGCGCGGCACCTCGACACCCCGCACCTCGCCGCGCAGGTCACGCTGATCCGCGAGGACCTGGTGCGACTGACCACCGGCCGCCGGCCGATCCCGGTGACCGACCAGGACCTGGTCTACTCGATGGGGCTCATCGATTACTTCCCCGACCGCTTCGTCGTCTCCCTGATGAACGTGGCCCACCGGATGCTGTGTTCCGGCGGCCGGCTGATCCTCGGCAACTTCCACCCGCGCAACACGTCGAGGGCCCTCATGGACCACGTGCTGCACTGGCGACTCATCCACCGGACCGAGGACGACCTCCACCGCCTCTTCCTGGCCTCGCGGTTCGGCCGATCCGCGACGCGGATCCGGTACGAGGCCCAGGGCATCAACCTGTTCGCCGAGTGCGTGAAGCGCTGAGCCGTCGATCCGGCGGCGGCATGCGGCAGGTTCCGACATCCCCGGCCCGGCACCATCCCCAACGGCAGAAAGGCACAGCTGATCATGAGGACGGCGAAGAGGGTCCTCGCCCGAGCCGCGGCCACCTCGATCCTCGCCGCTGCGTCCACGGTGACGTCGACGCCCCCGGCGTCGGCCCACACGGGCGAGACCTACCGCGTCATGACGTACAACATTCAGGCCCTGCCGCCGTCGGCGGGGTCGGGAGACCTCTCCCAGGTCTACGGCATGGACCAGGAGAACCGGGCCCGGCTCATCGCCGACCGGATCCTGGCCGAGGACTACGACATCATCACCCTGAACGAGGCCTTCGACGAGGACGTGCGGCGTGTCCTCCTCGCCATGCTGTCCCCGGCCTACCCGCACCACGTGGACCAGTTGCTGAGCCCCGGCAGCGGCGTCGAGGAGGACTCCGGGCTGATGCTGTTCTCCAGGTTTCCCATCAGGCGCACCGGCGAGCAGAACGCCCTCGAGTGCGTGGACCCCGCGCCGCACGCCGGAACGCATCTCATGGACTGCCGGGCCCAGTTCCACCGGTACGAGGCCGGGGACCACCCCGACGACCTGGCGCAGAAGGGCATCGCCCATGTCCAGGTCGACAATCCCGCCGCGGGCCGGCCGCTGGACGTGTTCTTCACCCACACGCAGTCCGACAACCGCGGCGACGAGCCGACGAACACCGCCACCCGGAGCGACCAGTTCGACGAGATGGCCGCCTTCACCACGCGCTACTCCGACCCGCACCACGACGCCGTGCTCATGGGCGACCTGAACGTGCCCGCCGAGACCCAGCCCTCGGCGACGCCGTCCGCGGAATACCTTCGAACGGTGGAGGGCAGGCTCCGCCCCCTCGGATTCGTGGACAGCCGGACCTTCACGGCCCCCGAGGACCACCAGTACTCGGTCTCCACCCGGAATTCCGTCCTGGCCGGCGGCGCCCCGCCGGACCCCGCCAGGGACAACCGGCTCGACTACATCCTCTTCCGGCAGGCGAAGAACGCGGAGGTGCCCTCCTGCTTCCAGCACGCCTGGCTGCAGCGGCAGATGTTCTACCAGGGCGACAGCCCGTTCACCATCGGCGGCCCGTGGGTGTCCACCGATCTCTCCGACCACTACGGCGTCTCCGCCGTCGTCGGAAAGGACGCCGCCCAGTGCAGCCCCGCCAGGGCGGCGGTCGGCCTGGACACCGGTACCCACCGCCGGACGATCCAGCACGATCACGGGTACCAGTGGTACCGATTCGAGCCCGGAACCTACGACTTCTCCGCCCACAGCAAGAACGGCGTCCACTCGGGCTTCCACGTCCAGGCGTTCGCGGCCGACGACCTCTCCACACCGCTCACAGCGGCCGAGGGTGCCGAGTACCTCGACAAGCCCGCCAAACGCGTCGTCTACGCCCCGAACAGACCCTTCTACGTGCGAGTCTCGGCCGATCCCGGATGGACCGGCGCCTACGACCTCACCCTGCACCGGCACATGGGAGCGACCAAGGACGATGCCGTGGTCCTCGACCCCTTCGAGGTGCGGGCCGACGAGCGGCAGATGAGTCCCTTCGTCACCGCTCCGATGACCAAGGTCTGGTACATGTACCGGCAGCACCCGCTGCTGAGCGGACAGAAGCAGAAACTGACCTTCACCACTGGCAGTCAGAGCCTCGGACTCAAACTCAGGATCCAGGCCCTGGACGCCTCCGGGAACGCCTTCTCGCCGGCGCTGCAGAGCGCCGCCGGCTACTCCGGAACCACCCTGAGCGTGGACCCGGCCACATCCCCGATCCTGGGGGACGCCCAGCGGCTCTACTTCACGGTGGAGCGGGAGGGCCCGGCCCTGGGCACCTACAGCATCACACGCACCTCCGACTACCGGCAGGCCCGGTTCCAGCAGTTCTACATCTCCGTCCAGAACGACCACCTGGGCCACGACGAGCCGCACCTCTACACATCCGTCGACGGCGGCAGCGAACGGCACGATTTCCTCTCCAAGATGAGCGAGAAGCAGACCAAGGAGGCGCCGGCCTGGATGCGGGAGATCGGCTTCAACCACGAGATCAGGGCGCGCGTCATCGAGGAGGACGACGGCCTCAACGGCGGCGACGACGCGGTGGGCAGCAGCATCGTCCGGGCCAACGCCGACGGCTCGCAGGTCGACGACTACATGGCGTTCACCCGCGACGGCGAGTACTACCTGTTCTACCGGGTGACCGGCAGGCTCGACGACTGACCGTGACTGCAGGAATATGATCGCCCGACGGCGACGACGCATGACGGCCACCGGCGGGTGGGGTGCTGTTCCGTCGGTGCTGCGCCCCCGGAGCGGCTGGAACGACCGGATCCGGCCGTCGGAACCAGGAGACCACTCAATGCCGTTCGACATAGCCTTTCAGATGCAGATCATATTCGACGCCCGCGAAGCATTCGAGGTGTGGCGAGAGCGGGTCCTCATCGAGCAGCGGGTGCGACTGGAGTCGATCCACCGGTTCGCGGAACAGTTCGACGAGTTCGAGGAGGACCTGCTGACCGACCTGATCGTCGAGGACGCCACCACCCTGGAAGAGGCTCTGGCCGAGCTGCGGCGCGTCGGCCACGAGATCACGGCGGACGACATCTCGGAATGGCGACCGGCGGTGGACGACGAAGGGATGCCGGGAATCTACCTCCTTGAGACTCGAAAGCTGAGGCGGGACTCACGGGTGAACGCCCTCCTCGACCACCTGCACGCCAATCCCGCCCCGGCCCGGCTGAGGGTCGACGGCATCTCGCTGAACAATCACGCCGATGTGAGGGTGGGCGGATCATTTCGCGACTTCGACACATACTGCGACTACCGCCGCCCGTTGATCTTTGCAGGGACAGCCGCCGAGGAGCTCGGCGCCAGAGGCCATGTCTCCTTCTTCGGCATGGACGACGGAGCGCCCGTCGCCCTGTTCTGCGACTTCCAACAGAATGGCCTTCAGCTCAACGAGCCCGACGTCCAGGAAGCGGCCGCCTGGAACGTTCACGACCGCTTCGACATCCGCTGATCGCCCCTGGCCGGCCGGCGGAACAGATGTCCGATCACGCAGGTCAACGGATCCACGGGAGCTGACATAGCATGGGGCGGTGATCGAATTATCTGCTGCCATTCGTCCCGATGTACTGCTGCGCCCTGTGCGGCAGGAAGACTCCCGGGCTCTCTGCCGGGCATATCTGCGCAACAGGGACCATCTGCGACCCTGGGAACCCCGGCGTGGCGCAGACTTCTTCACCGATGCAGGACAGGCAGCGCGCCTGCGGGCTCAGCTGGAGCAGCGTGAAGCCGGGCGCCTGGTTCCCTGGGTCCTGGATCGGGACGGCGAGATCATTGGCGGGGTGACGCTGTCCAACGTGTCGCTGGGGCCGTTCCGCAGCGCGAATCTCGGGTACTGGATCGATGCCGCGCACATGGGGCAGGGCCTGGCCACAGCAGCGGTCGACCTGGCCTGCCAAGCGGCCGACGACCATCTCCGGTTGCACCGGGTCGAAGCCGGCACCGTGCTCGAGAATGCGGCATCCCAGCGAGTGCTCGCCAAGAGCGGGTTCGACCTCATCGGCGAGGCAAGCAGGTACCTGCACATCGATGGCGAGTGGCGGGACCACCTGCTGTTCCAGCGGATTCTGAACGATCGTCATCCGGCCTGAGACGCTGTGCACGAAGCGTTCCTGCCAGTGGCGGACGGTGCGGCGGAGCCGGGCGAGGGCGGAGGCGATCCCGACGGTGCTCGCCAGCTCCTCACCCGGCTGTACGCCGTCCACCCCGGGAATGCCGTCGTGTGGGCGGATTCCGCGTACGTGGGCGAACTCGTCGCCCGGGTCCGGCGAGAACTCGGCATCACCATCGAGGTGGTCGAGCGGCCGCCGGACGCCCAGGGCTTCATCGTCCTGCCCCGCCGCTGGGTCGTGGAGAGGTCGGCCGGGCGGTGTCCTCAGCCAGCGCCGCCGCACTGAAGGCAGCCTGAGGTTCCGATCAGCCGCGTCCGGTGGAGGCAGGTGCCGGGTCCCCGGGCGCAGGGTAGTAAGGGGCACAGCTGGGCCCGTCCCCGGGTAGGAGGAGCGTTACGACGCCGAGCCTCCCGGAGCCTGTGGTGCCATGAGGGTAGTAGAGGGCGAGGGTACGGTCCGCCGGAATCTTTGCGGGGTCAATGGTCCAGATCATGAAGCCGTGCTCGCGGTCGGTGGTCAGGGTCATTGCGGCGTCCAGGGTGGCTTGGTCTCGATGGGCCTGTTCCTGGGTGGTGGGGTGGGGTGGATACCCTTCCTTGCAGGCACGGTCGCCGACGTAGATCCGGGCGGGGATTCCCATCCTGGCCAGGTCGGCGCGCAGGCCCTTCACGTCGATGGCCGGGGAAGAGAAGTTGTCCGCAATAAGCTTCACGGTGCCCGTGGGGCTCTTTTCGATGCTGTAGGACACCGTGCTGATCTTGAGCGGCGAACCGGCACCGCCGGCCGTGGCCGCGCTCTGGGACGGAGCGGTCCCGGCTGCGGTGACCGGTGCGCCGGAGTGGCCCAGCGCGAAGACAGCGGCAGCCGCGGCTGCGGCCAGTCCCGCCGGGAGGACGATACGCACTCCCGGACTCCGGCGCCGGGCGGGGCGGGACGATTCATCGAGCATGGCGTTCATCAGGTTTGCCTCCAGAGTGAGTTGGAGATCGTGAGGCAGAACCGGATCACCAGGCGCCGGCAACAGCCGAGCCAGCTCCGTGTGGTCCAGCGGTTCCTGCCGTCGCCACGGATGGAAGGTCATCGGTTCCTCTCCTCGTTCGACCAGGCCGCCTCGGTGCGGCCACCCGGTACTTGTCCGCCTCCGGCCACCGGTTCCACACTTTCCTGGCGGGCCCGTCGCTTCTTCAGCTCCTTGTCGGCGAGCTTGCGCAGCCGCGTCCGGGCGCGCGAAAGCCGCGACCTGACCGTACCGACCGGGACTCCAAGGGCAGCTGCGGCCTCCGCATAGCCGAGACCCGACCACACGCACATGGTGAAGACCTCCCGCTCGGAGCGCCGGAGCTGCGCCAACCCGGCCCGAGCTGCCGAGAGCTGCTCAGCGTCCGTCATTCGTCCGACCAGCTCATCGGCGAAGTCCGGCACGGCGTCCTTTACGGGAAGGCGTGCCAGTACGCGCTCGTGGCGGCGGGCGGCCCGTGTCGTGTTACGCAGCACGTTCGTCGCGATGCCCATCAGCCACGGCCGCGGGCTGTTGCCCTCGTCCCGGAGTCTGACACGCAGTCGCCAGGCCTCCAGGAACGTCAGGGAGACGATGTCCTGGGCAAGGGACCAGTCGCCGGTCACTCGCATCGCATGCCGATACACCAGCTGGGCATGGTCGTTGAACATCTCCCTGAAGGCCTCAGGATCGCCGGCCCGGATCCGGGCATGTAAAGAAAAATCCACGTGCTGTCTTGTCCGTCCGGCGAGCCGAATTCCAGTGATCTGCACCACATTCGCGACACTTCGGCGCAGACGCCTCAGGGCGATCCCCACCCCATCGTCGTCGACCTCCGACGGTCGACGAGAACGGTCAGGGTAACGGAACGTCAACAAGCCTGCACGAGCCGCACAGGCGTTGACGGATCAAGTTTGCAACTCTAGGGTTTGCCAAACTTCTGGAAAGTTGCAGAAAGATTTCATCCAGATTTCCCATGCCGGCATGAGCGCAATGCGCCTGCCGCCGTCTCACCTTTCCGGTTCCCGCTCGGCCGGGCACCGCCCCCACCGAAGGAGAAGACATGAGCGCCTCTGACACGTCCTCGCCCGTGCGATTAGGCAGCAGACACTCCAGAGTTGCGTCGACGGCCGGCATCGGCCTCGTGCTGGCGCTGGCCACCGCCTCGATGGCCCCGGCCCAGCCGGCGGCCGCCGCGCCTGTGGGCCGGGACGGCAAGAAGGTCACCGCAGTCCTGTTCGAGTGGAAGTTCGACTCCATCGCCCAGGAGTGCACCAACACCCTGGGGCCGAAGGGGTACGGCTACGTGCAGGTGTCTCCGCCGCAGGAGCGTATCCAGGGCACCGCCTGGTGGGCCGGCTACCAGCCCGTCAGCTACAGGATCGCCGGGCCTCTCGGCGACCGCACGGCCTTCCGGGCGATGGTGAGGTCCTGCCACGACGCCGGCGTCGACGTCATCGTCGACACGGTGATCAACCACATGACGTCCGGGTCCGGCACCGGTACTGACGGGACCGCATACACCAAGTACGACTATCCCGGTCTCTACTCCGACTGGGACTTCCACCGCTGCCGCAACCCCATCGGCAGCGACTACCGGAGCCGCTACAACGTGCAGGAATGCGAGCTCGGCGGGGCGGGCGAACCCTCCCTGTCCGACCTCGACACCGGCAGCGACTACGTCCGTGGCAAGATCGCCGACTACATGAACGACCTGATCTCCCTCGGCGCCGACGGCTTCCGGGTGGACGCGGTCAAGCACATCCCGGTGGGCGACCTCACGGCAATCCGCGCCAAACTCAGCAACCGGGACATCTACTGGGTGCAGGAGGCGATCCACGGCGAGGGAGAGGCCGTCTCGCCGGACGAGTACCTCGGTGTCGGAGACGTCCAGGAGTTCCGTTACACCAAGGACCTCAAGCGAGTCTTCACCAACGAGAAGCTCTCCTACCTGAGGAACTTCGGAGAGCCCTGGGGCTACATGCCCTCCGGCCGGTCCGGAACGATGGTCGCCAACCACGACACCGAGCGCAACGGCTCCAGCCTCAGCTACCGGGACGGCGCGAACTACACCCTCGCCCACGTCTTCATGCTGGCCCACCCCTACGGCACACCGTCCGTCCACTCGGGCTACGAGTTCTCCGGCAACGGCGACGGCGCCCCCAACGGCGGCACGGTCAACTCCTGCTACAGCGACGGCTGGAAGTGCCAGCACGCGTGGCGGCAGATCGCCAACATGGTCGGCTTCCGCAATGCCGCCGGCGACAGGGGCATCACCAACTGGTGGGACGACGGCGACAACGCCATCGGCTTCGGCCGAGGCGACCGGACATACGTCGCGATCAACCACGGCGGCGAAGCGGTCGCCCGTACCTTCCAGACCTCGCTGCCGGCCGGAACCTACTGCGACGTGCAGCACGGCGACCCGACCGAGGACGGCGGCTGCACCGGCCCCACCTACACCGTCGACAGCGGTGGGAGGTTCAGCGCCACTGTCGGCTCCAACGATGCCGTCGCCCTCTATGTCGGTGCCGGCGGCCACAGGCCCCCGAGCAACACCGCCACGATCTACTACTCGACCGACCGGAACTGGTCGGCCTACTACGCCCACTTCCGCCCCGACGGAGGTACCTGGACCACCCTGCCCGGCGCCGCCCTCGAAGCCGCCTGCGCGGGCTGGATGCGAAAGACGGTCCCCCTCGGATCCGCCACTGCCCTCAAGGTCGCCTTCACCAATGGTGCCGGCACCTGGGACAACAACCGCACCGCCGACTACACCCTGGGCACCGGCGCCAGCGCTGTCAGGGCCGGCGCCGTCACCGTCGGCAACCCCTGCCACGGCCAGGAACCGGCCGGCGTCTCCTTCGCTTCCACGGGCAGCACCGTTGTCGGCCAGGACATCCGGGTCGTCGGCAACAGCGCCGCCCTCGGCAACTGGGTCCTTCTGCTGCCTTCAAGCTCGACCCTGCCGCCCACCCGGTCTGGAAGGGCGACCTGACACTCCCGGCCGGTACCGTCCTCAAATACAAGTACGTCCGAACGGACGCCGCAGGCCACATCACCTGGGAGTCCGGGGCGAACCGCACAGCGGTCGTCCCGGCTTCAGGCCGGGTCACCCTGGCCGACACCTGGCGCAATTGACCCATGCCCCAGTGGCCCGTCCCTCTCGGGACGGGCCCACAGGGTGAGACGACCGAGAATGACCGGAAAGTGTGTGGCAGTTGCTACCCCCTACGACGTGTCCCCGGAGAAGAGGTTCTGGGGCCGCTGATGCGCTGTTACGGATATCGCATCACGCGGGCCGGAACGGTCAAGGGAGCTGCGCCATCCGCCGATCCTGCAGACGTTTCCGCCATCCGGAGTGGCGGCGCTGGTGCGGGTTCTCTCCGGTACCGGCGGACGCTGTGCCGGGGACGAAGTCACCTGCCCGCCGCCTGCCGATGACGGAATGCCCGGCATCGGGCTATCCGATGGGTGTTCGCTGCTTCCGCCAGCGGTCCCGGTGGAAGATCGGTTCGACGGCGACGACGCAGAACGCGTGCATGGGACGGTCCGTGCGGTGGGGGTCGAAGAAGCCGACCATGTCACCGAGGAGGCTCTCGCCGTGCCGGTGGACATGGGGGTCCTGGGCGACGCGGTCGCCGATGGCGGTGAGCCAGTCGCCCATCCAGAACAGGAGTTCGGCACGGGCGGTGATGACGATCGTCGCGGCGTGCTCGGCGAAGCGGGCAGGACGGCCATCGGCGCGGCGACGAACGTCGTCGGGACGGTCGGGGGACCGTACCGCTGGAGCGGTCACCTTCACAGGCGTCGACGCACGGTGCATCCTCTGCCGCAGATCGGGCCAGCTGGAAGGCCGCAGTCCGGTGTCCTCACGGGCCAGGAGTACAGGCAGCGGATGGATGGCGCCGTCGGCGTAGGTCATCGGTCGGGCGCCCGGCGGGACCGGGATGTGGATCGCGCTGTGCGAGCTCGCCGCGGCGACACGGAACAGAGCGCCGAGCCGAAGGAGATCGGCGCGGCTGGCGTGCAGATACCCGACTCGGTGGTCGGGCGGATATACGAAAGTCTGGCCGAGCATCGGACCGGTGCTCAGGATCCGGCGGAGCCCGGATCGGGCATCGGCAACAGGATGGCTTGTCACCCGCAACCGCATCCGGCCGTCATCAACCCGCATTCGCCAAGTACAACACGCGTGCCGGCGGCCTCACACTCCTTTTGCAACGCCCCCGCGGTACGGGCAGCCCCGCATCGGCGCCCGCCGTATTTTCGTAGAGTCAGCGGAAGTGCCGTCAGGAGTGCAGTGCTGCTTCACGCAGGGAACCCTCGTACTGCTGACGCGCGAAGACGAAGCTGCCCATGGAGCTCAGATCCCAGTCGCGGCAATTGTTTCGAAATGCCGACCAGGTCACCGTCTGCGGCGCCACGGTGATCCTGGCCATCAGCGCCCAGCATTCGTCGATGCCGCACGTGCAGCCCAGCAGCATGACCTCGCCCTCCTCCCCGCCCCACGGCAGGGTCCTCGGCTCGCCAAGGAAGTGCCGGCGGGGCCAGCCGAAGGCCGACGACAGAGGCATGTAGTCACCGGCGAGCAGTGGAGCGGCGTCCGGAGAGAATTCTTCGGCCCTCTCCAACTGCTCGGCCTCCGCAAACGGCAGCTCGGCCGTCCGCGCCAGTTCCACAAGGCGGACACCGTCCACCAGGATGTCCACGATCGGCGCGGTGCTTTCGACATGCCGGGCGGCAGGGTGGGGAACGAGGTGAAATTCGATCGACCGCATCCGCATGGCGACAGACTACAGATGCGTCAACGGCCGCCATACGATGCGGGCATTGACCTGCCGTCGGGGGATTCACGCCCCCCGCCGATGCCCGCACCGCACCACGACCACCGACCGCGGCGCCGCCCCCGGCATCGACGTCCAGGCCGTGCGCCACGACCCGTTCCCCCCTCAGGCAAGCAGGACCTGCGCCACGGCGGGTACGGCCAGTCGGCCGGCCTCACGGACAGGTGTCCCGGTCTCGCGGTCCAGGGCGAAGCACACCACCTCGTCCGATCGCTGGTTCGCCACGCACAGCCACCGCCCAGAGGTGTCGATCGCCAGATGCCGCGGCCAGTCGCCTCCGCAGGACGGCGTGGCGACCAGCCGCAGGCGCGCGCCGTCGTCCTCGACGGCGAAGACGGCGATGCTGTTGTCGCCGCGGTTGCTGACGTACAGGTGACGCCCGTCCGGCGAGACGGCGAGCCCCCCGGGGTGGTTGCGCACAGCGGGGCGCCCGAGCAGAGTGGGAAAGGAACGGGGGGCGGTCAGCCTCCCGTTGTCCCAGCGGAAGACCGTCACGGTGGAGTCTCCCTCATTGGCCGAGTAGGCGTGCCGGCCCTGGGGGTGGAATGCGAGGTGGCGCGGCGCGGCTCCGGCCGGCAGCCGGGCTTCCCCCGCCGCGTGGAGCCGGCCGTTGTCGTCCAGCCGGTGAACCAGAACCCGGTCTCGGCCCAGATCTGCGGACAGCAGCCATCGCTCGGACGGGTCGACAATCGTCTGATGTATCCGTGACTGCCCGGACGTCGAGGGCCGAACGGTCTCGGTCGCGGGGCCGACTCCTCCGTCCGGCCCGACGGGATGTACGGCGATCTCCCCTCCGTCGTACATCGAGGCGAAGAGGTAGCGGCCGGACGGATGGACACTGAGGTGCACAGGGCCGCTTCCGGTCGGCACACCGTCAGCCGGACCCGGACGATCGGCGGACCCCGGGCGGAAGGTGGCGATCAGCCCGCCGGGCACCGACTCGCTCACGGCCCAGAGCGTCCGCCGGTCCGGTGACAGTGCCACCCACGAGGGATTCGTCGGCCCCTGCAGCCAGGAGTCGACCTCCAACGCACCGGTGGCCGCGTCGATGCGGCCGACGCCCACGCCCGGGCCGCCCGAGCCAGTGTAGCTCCCCACATACATCCGCTGCTTGCCGCCGGCGGCCGCAGGGAAGGCGCCGGCGAGAACCAGGCCACCGGCGACCGCGCCGGTGAGCTGCAGGGCACCCCGGCGTGAGATGTCCGTACTCATCAATTCTTCTCCAATAGTGTCGAACCGGCTGGAATGGGCCGGATACGGAGGCCGCGACGCGCGACCTCCCATGAGGTGGAGGACCGGGCCGGGTCCGACGGCCGGCCCGGCCCGACCTCAGCCCAGCGGCTGAGCGGTCATCACGATGCTGTAGCCGCCCACGGTGTCCCCTCCGGGACCCACACCCTCGATCCGCACCACAGTGGCTCGTCCCGGCGCGGGCTTGGGCGCCTCCTTGATGTCCTGCACGACCCGCGGCGTGGCCCGGGGGTCGACGAGCAGGCCGGGCGCCACCAGGTCGACGGTCTGCTGCGCCTCGGCGCCCGCCACGACGTACTTCAGCCGGCCGCCCTTGGGCAGGGTGCCGGAGAGCGACCCGAGCAGGGCGCTCTGGTTGTCACCGAAGAGCGAGACCTGCAGGTTCCGCTGCGCCACGTGCCGGTCGAACGCCGGCTCGAACCGATGGGCGGGCTGGAGCGTGTCGCCGACCCCCGACACGCGGACGATGATGCACTCGTGGCCGTTGTTGTCCGAGGTGGGCACCCAGGCGGTCGGGCACTTCACCAGGCGGTGGCACTCGGCGGGCGTGGTCCGCCCGGCGAGGTCGACCCTGGTCACTGCGCGGAAGAGAGGCCGCTGGCCGTCGAAGGCGATGGAGGGGTTGAAGACCAGGAATTCCACGGTGATCCCGATCGCGGGTGCCAGTCCGAGGTTCCACGCGTGGGCGTAGAGGGTGTGTGGCTTGCCCACGGTCGGGTTGCTGACCCTCGTGGTGGTGGGGATCGCGGGGTTCGAGTCCGGGGCGCCCACGGCCACCCAGATGTCGGGGCTCTCCCAGAACACCCCCGAGAGGGGCCGCGCCCCGCGGTCCGCGGTGCGGGTGCGCGTCAGCAGGTGCGGCCGGAACACCGTGGTGTTGGAGTCCATGCGGCGCTGCATCCGACGCTGGATCGTCTGGAGCTGCTTGCGCTCCAACTCGTCGCGGGGGAGCCCGTACCAGTCGAGCGGATCCGTGCTGGTCCCCACGCTGCGGCCGGGCGCATTGTCGAAGGTCGGGTCGGAAGGTGGCTGCTTGCTCATGCGAACTTCTCTTCCCGGTCGATGTAGCGCAGGCGTACCGGCTGCGGGGTTTTGGGGTCGTGCTGGGGCGGCGTCGGGCCGCTGATGACGTCGTCGTCGTTCCAGCCGTGGCCCGGCGCGACGGGAGGGTGGTACTGGTGACCGGACCGGGCCGGGTTCGCGGCGTCCTGATAGGGCCCCGGGGCAGCCAGCGAGTCCTTCGTGCGCAGCCAGTCCCAGCACAGATAGGCGTAGCCGCGGTCGGAGTCGAGGTTGAAGTTGGGGATGGCGCCGGGGTCGTCGCGGGTCAGTTTGGCGACGACGTAGCCGGTGAAGTCGATCGGTCCTCCCAGCGTCTCGTTCCTGGGCAGGTGGGTGCGCTGGTACTCCAGGGTCTGCGCCTCGCTCCGTGCCCCTTCGAAATGCGTCCTCGCGCCAGCGTCGCCCCGCGTCGGCTGGAGCAGCACCGTGGCGTCCTGGCCGATCCCGTACGGACTGAGATGCACGCGGGCGTCGGAAGAGGCAGACGGCTCTGTCTTCACCGCGCTGCCGTCCTGGTTCTTCGACGGGTACAGCCACGGTCGCAGGAACTCGCTGGGTATCTGGCCTCCGGGGGTTCCCGATCCCGTCAGGCCCTGTTGCAGGGTCGCGGCCTCGGGGAGGAAGCCGGGCGGGTCCACCACAACCTCCTTGGGCAGCTCCTCGTGGGGGTCGCCGGAGGGCTCCGTGGCGGCCGTCGGGCCCGTGCCGCGGGCACCGTCGATGCCGCCCGAGAGGTTGTCGAGCGCCCTTTCGAGCTCCGACCAGGAGTCCTGGGGGGCCAGGCCCAGGGTCATCAGGCCCGGGCTCGTCTCGGCCTTCGTCGGCAGCACGAAGCCGGTGTGGGCCAGGTACCAGTGCAGTGAGCTCCAGGCGTTGTAGAGGGGGAGCTCCAGGTACTCGTAGACCAAGTAGCGCAGCGGGGCGGTGCTGAACGACGTGACGATCGAGGTCAGCGCGGTGACACCCCAGGAGATCACCTGGCCGATGTAGAGGATCCAGGCGAGGATCGCCAGCAGGAGGCTGAAGGCGTCCTGCCAGATCGAGCTGTCGTCGTCACCGGGGCCCGGGGCGGCGATGCCCGATCCCGGCGGGGAGGGGTACGGGGGGACGACGACGACGGAGAACTCCGGCCGCCGCATCTTGTAGTAGTCCGTGGTGGTCCACTTCAGATAGTGGTAAAGCCACCAGTACAGGGTGGTCACCGCCTCGGCGTCGGCGTAGCCGGCGGAGGCGTGGTCGTGGTCCGCGATGATCGTGGGGTGAGCGGCGCTCGCCCCGGTCGGCTGATCCACGTGCAGGTTCTCCGCGGTGAAGAACTCCCGGGCCGCCCCGGAGACGAACTCCGCGAGGTCCGGTGGCAGATCGGAGTCCACGTCCCACTTGGAGGCACGGTCGAGGATGTCCGGTGTCGTGTCCCCGGTCGCGTAGGACGGGCCGGGCTGCGCCGCGAAGAAGTCGTGCCGGGAGGATCCGTCGCCGTTGAAGGCGATCCACAGGTGCTGGGCCGAGTTGTTGAGCATGTTGTAGATGTCGTCGTCGCCGTGTTCGCTGTCGCAGAGCCTGGCGTCCATGTGGTTCTCGACGAGGTGGTGGCGCTGCCAGTGCAGCCGGTACGGGCCGCCGCACTTCTCGTTGGTGAAGGCGTGCCCGGTGACGTCCGTGGCGAGGTGACTCATCCAGCCCAGGGCGAAGGCCATGTGCGCCTCGTTGCCGGCCTCCTTGGCCTTCTTGAAGAGGTGATGGCCGAACTCGAACGTCTTCCGGTAGTGGAACATGTCGCTCCAGAAGAACGTCTGCTCGTCGTAGCCGGACGGGACTCCGCTTCCGAGCAGACCGAAGGCGTCGAACTGCCGGACGGCGAAGTCCTCGACGAACGTGATCAGGAACGAGAGAGCGTTGGAGGCGAGATCCCCGAGCTGTGTGAGGACGCCGCCGGTGAGGGCGCCCAAGGTGTCGGCGTTGTTCATGGCGACCGGGCCGAGGGTCTCCTCCCAGGGCTCCAGGAAGTTCTCGTCCCACCACGTGTAGAGGTCCTTGATCGTCTGGGATGCCCCCCAGAGACCTTCGGCCATGCCCTTCTTGAAGTCGGGCAGCAGGAAGAACATGTCCGGGCCGATCGCGCCCAGCGCCGTGTAGGCGGGATTCTTCTTGGCGATGTTCTCCAGGGTGGCGGCCGACGGGCCGCCCGACGCGAACAGGGCCGCGGCCCCGGGGTTGGCGCTGAGGTTGGACAGCGCCTTGCGGGCGATGTCCATATGGGCATAGAGGCCAGGCACTTCGGATCCCCTTCGGTGAACGGAATGAAGTACGGGAGTACGGGGCAGCTGCACGGCAGGCAGGCCCCTCCCGGTGTCCGGACCCGCTTGAGCACGGGGCCGGTGTCGGTGCGAGACGCAAAGCAGTGACTGTCCGTCGGCCGGCGGCCGATCCCGGTGAACGCGGCGGTGCTGCCGCTGGGTCGGCAAGCCGAGGCCGGCACAAGCCGAGCAATGGCGGTGCACAGTGTCAGGTCGTCCTCGGCGGACGAACCGGGAGCAGGAGGACAGCAGGCGCAGAGGATGGCATCGGGGCCTTCGGCCGGCCCCGGAGATTCCCGCAGCGCCGGTCCGGGATCAGACGCGCCATCATGGTTTTGGTGACGGTCAGGTACTGCAGATCGAGAAGGCGCAGACGGAGCCGACAGCCCACCTGATCACCGGACGATGACCCTCGGATGTCGTGACCCTGTCATGCTTGGGCCGAGGGCGTCGGGCAGTGGGCGAAGCCGGTGGACGAGGCTGGATCGATGCAGGAGAGCCAGGGCGCAGAGCCGGTGCCGAGCATGTCGGAGCGGCGATCAGGGTGGTGCGGGTCCGAAGCTTGATCACGGTTTTCCTCGGGATGATCTGGTGGAGTCACCATTCGGTAAACGTTGAACACGCTGCGTTACATCGGATATCCGCACCAGTGCGCATCTCCTGGCCTCATCCCAACACGGCCGGCCCGTAGCGGACATGAGCGATCGCTACTCAGCCGTCGAACCCGGAGAAGCTGCGCCGCGCCGCCCTGACGCGGGATCGGCTCGAAGCCGTGGCCGGGCGCAGCGACAGGACCGGTGCACCGATTGAGTAGCCGTCACTCTTGTCGCTGCGGAATGCTCGGGCCACTGTTGACTGCTCTGCATTTCTTGCCGATTTACTTCGACCGATAGGTTCAGGTTCCACCGTGGACAATGTGTATCCGGTTATCGAGAGGGCTGCATCGGCCGCAGATTCGGGCGATCTGGAAGAGTTGCGCATGTGTCTGCGGGAGGCGGGTGAGCCCTCCGAGGTCAGCCCGGGCCTGAGTGACTACTTCGTTTCCGGGCTGGCTGCCCATCTCAAGGGTGAACGGCATGCCAATCTCTACCTCAGGGTCAAGGGGGCGCCACAGATCGACTTGTTCTATCTCATGCACCAGCACCTGCCCTTCCTGCAGGCCGGCACACTGGCCAATGATGCCCTGCTGGAATATTGCGCAGGCCACCAAAGTGCCACCATCCTCTCCCTCGGGATCGGCCAGGGGCGTCAGGAGATGGACCTGGTCGCTCGATCTGCATTGGAGAAGGTGACCATCGTCGGCGTCGATGTCTCCGGGCAGATCCTTGACGCGGCGGAACGGGTTCTGACAGGCCCGGAGAGTCCCGTCCGTGCCGCGGTCGACTTTCGCCCCGTCCTGGCCGCCAGCGAGGGCATAGGCGACGATGTATGGGCGATGATCGAGCACTTGCCTCGCCCTCTCCTGATTACGGCCTCCTTCGCCCTTCACCACATGCTGGACCGTCCGGGAGAAGGGGACGCCCGCACGGCACTTCTGCGGCGACTGCGCCTGCTTGAGCCGACCGCACTGGCACTGTGTGAACCCGACAGCGATCACCACCGTGTTCCATTGCCGGTCCGGCTGGCCAACGCCTGGCGCCACTACGGCACCGTTTTCGCGGCGATCGACGCCACTGGCGCCACCCGCGATCAGAAGGACGAGATGAAGCGATTCTTCGGTCGGGAGATCGAGAACGTCGTGGGTGCCACCAGTGAGGAGACCCGCTACGAACGGCACGAACCGACACTCACATGGATCAACCGTCTGACTGACTGCGGTTTCACTCCCGTCTCCTTGCCGCAGCCGCCCACCGGTCAGCCCGAGGGCTTCACGACTGTCGCCCGTCGTACGCACCTCGAGTTGGCCTACGAGAACACGCCCGTCGCTGCGGTGATCGTGGCTGAACCCGTTCGCTGACCGCTGCCCTGCAGGAATGGACCGGAACAGCCCTCTGGGCCTGACGTGGCCGCAGGTGGGTCGGCCACTCGCGGCTACGCGCGGATCACGGGTGACGACAGTGAGGGACGGCGTGAGGCATCAGCAGATTTTGGACAAATTGGCCGCGAGAGGGGCAGTGCAGGCGCTGGACTGGGAAGTCGCGCACCGGGTACGCCAGCAGATGTACGCCCGGCCGGCTGCACGCGAGGAACTTGCCTGCAAGGTCATCATCCCGATACTCGCCCGTTGGCGTTGCCTGCTGGACGGTGACGATGCCCTCCCCTCGAGGAAGAACGTGGTACGGGTGGCGCTCGCCACTGTATTGCACAAGTATGGATTCCAGGATGCGGATATTACCGCGCAGGCGGTCACGGCGATCGATGAGCTCAACCGTGATGTTGTCCTGTCCGACGCTTTCGAGCGGCAGTCGGATGACATCAAGAAATTCCTATCAGCACCTCCCTTGCCACTCACTCGCAAACCGAGTGTTTCCAGACCCACTACGTTCCTGCGCGCAGGTGACGTCCTCTCCATCGAGTTGGGCGGACGCTTTCACGCCGCTTACGTGTGGGGCGTTTCCGGATTCAACGAAACACCCAGGCTTGAGTTCTATGCAGGCACGTTCACCGAGCCCCCCACCATGTCCGATCTGATGCGCCGCAGGGCTGCGCGACCCGCAGCCCATGCCCGCCTCCACGTTTCGGGCCTGACTTATCTGCCGGATCCTGCTCAACAGGTCAAGGCCGTAGCAGCGGCGTATCCAGAAGGACCGCGGGGAAGTGAATCCGCCCATGGCCCGGGATATACGGTGACGGATGTGATAAGTCTCCAGCAGCACATGGCGGCTCTGTTCGGCCCGGCTGGTACTCGATAGGCTGCCGCCGAACGGACCGTCGCACCGCACGGCGGCTCCCGCAGGCTCACCGTCGCCACGACTGCGACGGCGACCACGTCGCAGCCTTCGCCACAAGTGAGATGACATCTCAACGGCTGCGGGGGACCATGGAGCGGCCGCAGGCCGGGCCACTGCGGGCCCTGACAGGGACGCGGCCGTTGTCCGGGCCGGCGGGTAGGGTGCTCGGCACCCTGTCGAGCCCGTGACCTCCGAGGCGGTTTCCCTGATCATGATTTCCCCATCCGGCCGCTACGCCGTGGAGCAGATCTGGCCGCTCACCGGCCGGGCCACCGAGCTGGCGGCCAGCCGTACGGCTGTCGAGGACCGCGCCTGTCGGGGAATCCTGATCCGCGGCCGGTCCGGCGTCGGCAAGACGCGGCTCGCCGGAGCCGTCTGGCAGCAGGCCCTCGATGCGGGCCACCGGGGCGGGCGAGCCACGGCCACCGCCGCCGCGGCCGCGATCCCCCTCGGTGCGGTCGCCCACCTGCTGCCGCCCGGCCTGGACCTGGCCGATCCACCGGCGGCCTTCCACGCCGTCGCCGCATCGATGGCCGATGCCGGCGGGCAGCGCTATCATCTGCTGGTCGACGACCTCCACCTGCTGGACTCCACCTCGGCCATGCTGATCGGTCAACTGCTGGATTCCGACCGGGTGTTCTTGATCAGCACCCTACGGTCGGACGAGCCGCTGTCCGACGCCGTCGCGGCGCTGGACCGGACCGACCAGACGGTCCATGTCGGCCTCGGCGACCTCGACCGGCAGGAGGTCGAGACGGTGCTCGCCGCCGCTCTGGGCGGGGTCGTCGAACGGCGCACCGGGTACGAGCTGCACCGGTACAGCGGCGGCAACCTGCTTTACCTCCGGGAGCTGGTCGTCGGCCTGCTCGCGGCCGGGACGCTGGTCCGCAGCGGAGGTGTGTGGCGGTTGGCCGGCACGTTCGCCGGGGCTCGGTCCGGGACGCCACGCCTGCACTCCCTGGTCCGGGCCCGCCTGGACGGGGTCGGGGAACAGGGCCGGAAGGTACTGGAAACGCTGGCCGCGGCGGAGCCCATCAGCCTGAGCGAGCTCGCCCGGAGGGCGTCCACCGACGTCCTGGCCCACCTGGAGGCCGCCGACCTGATCCATGTGCACGGCTCCGAACGCCGGACGTCGGTGACCCTGTCCCATCCCCTGTACGGCGAGGTTCTGCGCGGGCTGATGCCCGTCAGCCGCCGTCGAGAGATCCTCGCCGACTGCGCGGAACGCGTGCTGGCCCAGGGCGCCCGTCGCCTCGAGGACACGCTACGGGTGGCGACCTGGCAGCTGGGCGCGGCCGGTTCCGTCGATCCGGACATCATCCTGCAGGCTGCCCGGCTCGCCCGGCACGGCCACGACTACCCGCAGGTGGTCGACCTGCTGGAGCGACTCGCCCCCGAGGCGGCGACGCAGGACAGCAGGCTCCAGCTGGGCGAGGCCTACTACCTGCTCGGACGCTTCGCCGACTCCGAGCGGGTGTTCGCCGAGGCGTGCGACGCCGTACAGACGGACGGCGAGCTGTTCCGGGTGACGGTGGAACGCACCCAGAACCTGTTCTGGGGAGCGGCCCGCGCCGCCGAGGCGATCGAGGTGAACACGAGGGCGCTCGGCCGTACCTCGGACTCCGGTGTGCGCGACGCCCTGCTCGCCAACGAGGGGGCCATGCGGATATTCGCGGGGCAGCCGCGGGAGGGCCTGGACATTCTCCGCGACATCGAGCGGGTGCCCGACGAGCGGGTACGCATCTACGCGACCGCGATGAAGGTGCTCGGACTGAGCGCGGTCGGCAGGACCACGGAGGCGGTCGCGCTCGGGGAGCAGGCCTACGACGCGCACGTCGAGGCCAGCCGTCGCATCATCATTCAACATCCGTCGGCCGGCCTCTCCGTCCTCTCGCTGGCCTACGCAGCCCACGGGGACCTCGCCGGCTCGCGGCGCGCGGCCGAACGCGGCCACCACGACGCCCTGGCCGACAACGCGGTCCAGCCGGCGGCATGGCTCTCGTTCGATCTGGGGCGCACGGCCTGGCTCCAGGGCAGGATCGGCGACGCCTACCGCTGGTTCTCGGAGACGCTGGCAGTCGGGCTGGACGAGGGCATTCCGTTGGTGCTGCGGCCCGCCGCGTCGGGCCTGGCCGCATCGGCTGCCGTCCTCGGCCTGTTCGGCCCGGCCGAGTCGGCGCTCGCCGACCACGACACCTTCCCCGACATGTGCTTCCTGCCCGGCGAGGACCGGCTCGGTCCGGCCTGGCTCCTGGCCGCCCGGGGGCGGAGCAGCGACGCCCGCCGGCTGCTGTTCGAGGGCGCGGACCGGGCGGCCGACGCCGGGTATGCCACCTCCGAGATGCTGCTGCTGACCGAGGCGTCGAGGCTCGGCGGGGCGAAGCAGGCGGCCGGCCGGCTGGCGGAACTGGCCGCCACCTGTGACGGCGTGTTCGCCGGAGCCAGGGCGCGGTTCGCCCATGCGCTGGCGGCCGGAGACGGCCCCGCCCTGCTGGCGGTGGCCGAGGAGCTCGAATCCATCGGCGCACTGCTCCTCGCCGCGGAGGCCGCGGCCGCCGCCGCGTGCGTACTGCGGCAGGACGGGGGAGCCCGAGCGGCCAGCGCGGCGGCGCTGCGCTCGACGGAACTGGCCGCCCGCTGCCAGGGAGCGACGACGCCCGGGCTGATGATCATCGAGGCTCCGGAGCCGCTGAGCGGCCGCGAACGCGAGGTGGCGGTCCTTGCGGCGGGCGGCGCCCCCAGCCGGGACATCGCGGCGGATCTGCACCTGTCGGTCCGTACCGTGGACAACCATCTCCAGCGTGTCTTCGGCAAGTTGGGAGTGACCTCCCGCCGGCAGCTCGCGGGCGCACTCGGTCTGCTCGGCCCGGCGGCGGGGGACCCGGCAGACCGCTGACCTGTGGCCGGCATCGTGCAGTTGTCGGGGCGACATGGACAGGTCGCCCCGGCAACGGGCAGGGCTGCGAAGGTGAGCGGTCCACGGTCTCGGCAAGGACGGTTCTGGGACTCTGTCAGTAGACGGCATCAGCCCGCAGGTCGATTCCGGCGATGAGTATTCACTACCCTCCAGGTCGGCGCCGAGTTGCTGGAAGCTGACGATCCTCGTGCAGATCTCGGGGGATTGGACACGCCGATGACGTCATGGTGGCGGGCAGGGCTCGCTCTCGCCGGTGCAGCGACGATGCTTTCGACACTGTCGGGTACGGCGGGGGCCGTGGACTCAGAGGAGCCGGACGACCCGGACACGCCGCCCGACGCGCCGATCAGTGCGCCGTTGGCGCCGACCGGCATGTATCGGTTCTGGCTGAAGGACGTCATGTTCCCGCACCTGTGCGACGACGGCGGAGGCTGGCTCTTTCCCTGCCAGCGGACGGCGGACCTGTACGGCCGGATCACCGTCGACGTCATGCGGCCCGACGGCATCGGCCGACCGGGCGGATACACGTTCATCCTCGCGGATGAGGACAACTCGGGCCACGTTGAATGGAACGAAAGGTATTACCGCATTCCGAAGTACGTCACCCGCAATACCTACTACAGGTTCTCCGACGCGTATGCGCGGCTGGTGACACTGCCGAACACCACGCCGGGCGAGACGGGCCACACGAAGACCGGGTACCACGCGAACTGGGCGGACCTTCCCGTCGCCCCGGGCGACGTCGTCCGCTTCCGGGTGAGCCTGAGGGACTACGACAGCTTCGGCGACGACAACATCTGCGTCGGCACCCGCGTCACCGCGCCGGTCACCTTCAACGGGTCGGTGAGAACGACGACCTTCACGTTCAGGCCCGACGACGAAACGGAATGCCACCTGTCCGTCGAGGAGCAGTCGCGGTGACAGGCCGGCCCCGCCCCGAACCCGGATGGACCGTCGCATGTGACCTGATGGCGGCCTGATCCTGCACAGAAACCGGCGAACCGAACAGAGGACCGACATGAATCAATTCCCTGACCTGCCCGGATTAGACCTCTCGGGAAACCTCGTCGATGACATCGTCCGAGACGGCGACAATCCATGGATGAAGCTCGGGATCATGGACCAGATCAAGGATCCGGCCCTCCTGAACGCATGGGAGGCGATGCTGGACCTACAGACCAGGCTGCTCGGCCCGGGCGAAGTCGACTGGCTGCGGGCCAAGGGGTTCGGCCGTGGTGGCCGGGGAGTGATCGAGCCCGGGAGCGGTGACGGCCACTACGGCTCCTACCTGGCGCAGTGCTTTCCCGACCTGCGTATTCACGGCCTCGAGGCGAACGGCAACCTGATCGCCCGATTCGACGCCGCCCGTGCGCCGAGCAACTACAGCATCGACCTCTGCACGGTCGGCAGCGACCCGCTGCCGGTGAAACTCTCCGGCGCATTCGACCAGTGCTTCCTCCGGTTCGTCCTCCAGCACGTCTCGGACCCGGTCGATCTCCTGAGGGCCGTGCACGACGCCCTCCCCCCGGGCGGGCGCCTCTACATCATCGAGGAGGACCACTTCTACTTCGCCGCCGGCCCCGCATGGGCGCCGTACGACAAGGCCACCTCCGCCTGGTCCCGGGTCTACCAGGCAGGCGGCAGCGACGGGTCCGTCGGACGCAAACTCCCGGGCCTCGTAACGGAGGCAGGGTTCGAGGTGACCGACTACGACATCGTGCTGCGGAACAACGTGGAGATGGGCAACGACTTCCTCGACCTCTTCTGTCAGGCCTCCCGCGTGCTCCATCACACCAGCCCGGAACTCCTGCCGGTCACCGAACTCCACAGCATCCACCAGGGATTCCAGGCCGACCGGGACAGCCACCTGGCGCGGTTCGTCGCGACGTATCCACAGATCCTCCTGTCTGCCACGAAGAGCTGAATCCGAGGAACAGGGGCAGCCTCATGCACATCCGCACACATTCGCCGCAGCACCCGCCGACGGTGCTGGTCGTCGACGACGACGAGGACGTCCAGCACATCACCAGGATCGCCCTGCGAACGCTGAGCCACGAGGGCCGGCCTGTCGAGCTGCTGTCGGCCCGGTCCGCCACCGAAGCCCTGCAGCTGATGCGGGAGCATCCCGACATCGGGGTCGTCCTGCTGGACGTGGTCATGGAATCCGACCACGCGGGACTGGACACCTGCCGGGCCATCCGCGACCAACTGGGCAACACCTTCGTACGGATCCTGCTGCGCACCGGCCAGCCCGGTCGCGCGCCGGAGGAGACGGTCGTCGAAGCCTACGGCGTCGACGGCTACCTCCCCAAGGCCGAGCTGACCTCGACCCGGCTGATCACCGTGGTGCGCACCGCGCTCAAGGCGTACGACGAGCTTGTCCGCCTGGAAGCACGCCGCCGGGGTCTGGAGACGGCCCACGAGAGCGTACGGGAGATGGACTCCGACTCCACCTGGGCGGAGTTCCGTGTTGAATCACCGTGAGAGACAAGCCGGTGCCCAGGCCTGGCGGGTCCTGGTCGTCGACGACGACCCCGACGTCCACGCGGTCACCCAGCTCGTCCTGAGGAACAAGCGCTGGCGGGACCAGGGGTTCGAACTGACCAGTGTCTTCAGCCAGAAGGAGGCGGAGAGCCTGCTGGCCGGCGGGGCGGAGGCCTACCACGTCGCCATCGTCGACGTCGTGATGGAACGGGAGAACTCGGGCCTGGAGCTGTGCGGGCTCATCCGGTCCAGGTGCCCACGGTCGACACGCATCATCCTGCGCACCGGCCAGGCCGGATCCGTCCCGGAGGAGACGATCCTCAACGAGTACGACATCGACTACTACATGCACAAACTGGACATGGACCCCAGCAGGCTGTTCTCCGTCGTACGGGCCTGCCTGCGCAGCGCGCAGGACATCTCCACACTGCTGGCCTACGGCAAGCAGCTCCAGAGCTTCACCAAGGCCCTTCAGCACGTCAGCACCGCAGACGACCTGAAGGTCTTCATGGGGGAGGCCCTGCAGTTCCTCGAGCTCAAGCACAAGTGCACCGCCGTCTTCAACTACGACCTGGACGCCGAGTCGGATGCCTTCATCAGCACCGCGAACTCGCCGGCACGCGAGCGGCACCGGTTCGACGCGGCACTGTCGGCGCTGCGCAGCGCGCACGAGCAGGGGCTGGCACTGATGGAGGCACACCACGGGGCCGCGCTGGGCCTTCGCGGGCTGGAGCCCGACACCTCGGTGCTCATCTTCGAGGCACGGGAGGAGGACCGGGCCGATGCGGCCTCCGGCGCGACCGCGGTGAAGAGCACCACGGTGCCGCCGACGCGGGGCGGCCTGGTGTTCGTCACCCACAGCCACGCGATCTCGGACAACGCCCGCCGGGACCTCCTGGCAGACGCACGTCTCTTCACCGAGAACTGGTGCATCGCCTATGCGACGCTGCGCCTGCGTGAGCGGCTGGCGCACGAGCAGGAGCTGCGCGAGCGGATGTACCACGACCGGTTGGAGAGCATCGCGGCGATGGTCACCGGTGTCGCGCACGAGCTGAACACCCCGCTGGGGGTGGCCCGCACGGCAGGCTCCCTCATCGGCGATCTCGCCACGAGGTTCATCGCGTCGGTCGGGCCGGGAGACCGTGCGAGGGAGCAGGAGGAACAAGAGCTGGTGGGGGACCTGGGCGAGTCCGTCCGCCTGATGAACAAGAACCTGGACCGCGCGCACCGACTGATCCGGAGCTTCCGCTCGCTGTCGACCTCGCAGATGTCCGACCAGCACGTCCTGGTGGACATCAGGACGGTCGTGGACGACTGCGTGGAGACCATCGGACCAGAGCTCAAGAAGCACCGTATCGACGTGGTGGTCACCGCAGCGCCGGAGCTGGACCTCGGGTGGAACGGCTACCCCGGGTATCTCAGCCAGGTCGTCATCAACCTGCTGCAGAACGCCATCCGCTACGCGTACGAGCCCGGCGAGGGCGGACCGGTGGCCATCGACATCGGTGCAGGACCGGACGGGGAGGGATTCCGGCTCGTCTTCGCCGACGAGGGGCGGGGCGTCAGCGAGGAGATCAGACCCAGAATGTTCGAGCCGTTCGTGACGTCGGGGCGGGAACTCGGCGGCACGGGACTGGGCCTGGCGATCGTCCGCAACATCATGGCGGACATCCTGGGCGGCTCGATCGCATGCGACACCGCTTCCGGCGAGGGGACCCGCTTCACGATCGACCTTCCCCGCGTGTGCGAGGACAAGTCAGGCGTCGCCGTTGCCGCCGCCATTACCGCCCCGGCCTGATCCACCTGCGCTTCGACAGGAGACCGAACGCCCATGCCTCTACCCGCGGAATCAGCGGAGGCGACCCAGCAAAAAGTGATCATGGTGCACGCCATGATGCTGGTCTGCTTCATCGACGGCCACGTGGCCTCGCAGCAGCTCGCCCTGATCGAGTCCTACGCCAAAGGCCTTCCGGAGTTCCACGGAAGGGACTTCCAGCAGTACTACCAGGCGGCCAAGGCCAAGGCCACCGAAGCCCGTGGCAGCCTCGATCTGGCGATCTCCGCCGTCGAGAGCATCGAATCCGGACAGTTGCGGCACAAGACCTTCCACTGCTGCCTCGAACTCGCCCACGCAACCGGGGGAGTGACCGCCAAGGCGGAAAGCCTGCTGGCCGGCCTGCAGCACGCCCTGAGGATCGACAGCGAACTGGCCTCCACCATGGCGGACATCGTCACAGCAAAGTTCACCCAAGCGCCCTCCTGATCAGTCGGACGAGACCCCGGCAGCCCCAGGCCCACGGGCAGAGGTTGAAGATCAAGCGTACGTCCAGCAGCTCGGGCATTCGAGCAGGTGAGAGGAGGTTCGGATGTAACCGGGCGTCAAGCTCAGGGCAGCCAGCCGGTGCGAGTCCGGTCCGGGGAGACGCCAGGGTCCCCGGTAGCTGACTCCCGGCGTCGTTCGAGAGGGCGGCGTCGAAGTGGAGTGACAAGCGCCCTTCGGAGGCGTGCGACCGACCAGTCCGCAACATGAAGTGAAGCCTGCAGCACCGTCATTTAACCCCCGCTCCGAAAGGGGTGGGCCAAGGAGGAGCCGAGCCTGTGCTTGTAGGGCGAAGGCCATGGAAGGCGTCCCGGATCCTGGAGCGGGCGCTCAAGAACCTCCCGGTGTAAGGGGCGTGGAATGGTCGGAAGGGTGTCCAGGGAACTGGAGAGGGCCTACTCGGCCCCGGGCATGCGGCCCGGGAGTGTGGCTCGCCTATAACCGGCGGAACCGGGAAGTGGCGGGCTGTCGAGAGGCAGTCGGAGGGGGTCGTAGTAGTGCCGATCGGCGGGACAACACAACCCGTCAGGAGCGAAGGGCCCCTGCTTCATCGATGCGTGACACGAACAAGGAGGTGCCCGGGTGAGTGCCGAAACGGCTAGATCCGCCCGCCGGGAGGACACAGGCCGCGCTGAGCGGCGTCCTCTGGACAAGGTCCGAGCCTTGCAGTGGACGCTCTACCGCTGTGCCAAGCAAGAACCCGAACGCCGGTTCCACGCCCTGTACGGCCACGTCCACCGCATGGACGTCTTGTGGCGGGCGTGGTCCAGCGTATGTGCGAACCGGGGAGCCCCCGGCGTGGACGGCGTGACCGTCGACGCGGTGGCCGCCACCGGGGTGGATGAGTTCCTCCAGGACCTGTCGGAGCGGTTGCGGACGCATACGTATCGTCCGTCGGTGCTGCGGCGGGTCCAGATCCCCAAGCCGGGGCGGCCGGGGGAGTTGCGGCCGCTGTCGATCCCCACCGTGGCGGACCGGGTGGTGATGACGGCCGCGAAACTTGTTCTCGAACCGGTCTTCGAGGCCCACTTCACTGACGCGAGCTACGGGTTCCGGCCCAAACGGTCCGCGATCGACGCGTGCGAGGCTGTGCGCGTCGCGGCGAACCAGCGGCAGGAGTGGGTGTTCGAGGCCGACATCCGGGACTGCTTCGGGACGATCGATCACGACGCGCTGATGGCCCAGGTGGCCAGGCGTGTGGTGGACCGGTCGATGCTGAAGCTGATCCGGGCGTGGCTGCGGATGGGAGTGCTGGAGGGCGGGGTGACCTCCCCGACCGGGGCGGGGACCCCGCAGGGCTCACCGATTTCTCCGCTGTTGGCCAACGTGGCCCTGCACGTCCTCGACGAGGCGTGGCAGACGCACGGCCGGCGGCTGGGGACGTTGGTGCGCTACTGCGATGACTTCGTGGTCCTGTCGCCGACCAGGCACCGCGCCGAGCTGGCGCGCGAGCTGGCGGCGGTGGTGCTGGGCGTGCTCGGGATGCGGTTGCATCCGGAGAAGTCCGGCCTCGTCTGCCTCACCGGGGGCGGGCAGGGTTTCGATTTCCTCGGATTCCACCACCGGAAGGTGGAGTCGTGGAAGTGGCGGGGCAGGTTCTACCTGCAACGCTGGCCCTCGGCACGGGCGCTGGGGGTGTTGCGGGACAAGGTCCGCGCGGTGACCTCCAGGTCCCGGACTGAGCGGCCGGTGGCCGCCGTGGTGGCCGACCTCAACCCCGTCCTTCGGGGTTGGGCCGCATATTTCCGCAACGGCAACTCGGGGCGGAAGTTCAACGCGGTCGATGGCTACGTCCACGAGCGGCTGGCGATCTTCGCCAGCCGGAAGCACGGGCTCGCGGGCCGCAACTGGACCACCCGTTACACCTATGGGTGGATCACTCGGCTCGGGGTCTACCGCCTGACCGGGAACGTACGCGGGGCGACGGCGCATGCCAGCCGGTGAACGATGTCGGAAAGCCGTGTGCGGGAGAACTGCATGCACGGTTTGAAGCGGCGGGGACTGGAAACGGAGCATCAGCCACCGCGCCAGTCCCCGACCCTACTCAGAGAAAGGGCGTGAAGACAATCTTGATTGACTTGCTCTGCCATTTCGACTGTGCCGTCCAGTACTCTCCCCGGCGCACCACGCCCCCGGAAAAGGCGCTGGAATCAGCTCCAGGATCCAGCTCGCCAACTGACAGATCGGGCCAGCGAGTTGACCCGACAAGAAGTTTCACAGGAGCGGGACGGCCGCCGGTGTAGTAGATGGCCACGTAGCCGGTCGCCTTCGCGTGGTACACGCGATCGAGCTCCGCGAAGAATCGCTCCTGCCCTGCGCCCTCCGCTGCGGCCTGCTCCTGGATCCGCCCGGCGAGGACGCCGGCCTGCTCAACACGTTCGAGTGCAACGGCCAGGTCGCGCTGCAGATCCGTGGCCACCGAGTTCAGCAGGAAGCGGACCCGCTGCTCCGGGTCACCCAGACATTGGTCCGCAATCTCACTGATCCTCCGGCTGACTTCGCCGTCGAACCCCTCCAATCGCCGCTCGAGTTCTTTTATTCGAGCCTCCAAGCGTGCCTTGGCTCCGAACATGCAACACCTCCAACTCCTAGAACCCGGACAAGATCGGTTCGGGTGACGCCACTGGCGTCTCTGTGAGTAACCGGCCTCATCCAGGGGCGTGTTGCCCTCTGACCATCGCGCTTCTGGCGTCAGCCTCATGGCCGTCCGGCCGGGGTCGGCCCCGCCACCCTGTGGATGCGCGCCTCACCCGACAACGCGGATGTGGCCTGCCTGGATCACTGAGGCGGGGCACGCGCGTGCCCCGGTCCCGGGCGCGATCAGGCTACAGGTCCGCTCACCACGGACAACCGAGTGGCGATTACTCAAGCACATCCGACTCCCGCAGTCGATCATTTCGATTTGACTCCATCGGAACCCCGTCCCCGCCTCCGACCGTACGGCCGTGCTCGGCCGTACCACTCTTCCGACGCAGGATGTCGAACACCCTGCCGGACCCGTAGAACCAGGAGCACCCGTGGCCCAGAGCCCGAGCAAAGCCGGACCCGTCCCCCCGGGACCCGCCACGACAGGCCACCGGCCCGGCCCGCTCGGACGGCTCGCCGGCTGGAGCTTCCACCACCGCGGACGCACCCTGCTGATCTGGCTGCTCGCCGTCGTGGCCGCCTTCGGCCTCTCCGCCACGCTCGGGGACAAGTACAGCGCCGACTACACCGCCCCCGGCTCCGACTCCAAGCAGGCCCAGCAGCTGCTCACCGAGCACTTCCCGGCCCGCTCCGGCGAGAGCATCGGCCTTGTCCTGCACGCCGACGACGGTGTGCGGGCCGACGCCGTCCGCACCCAGGTACAGGACCTGGTCCAGCGGATGGCGAAGGTCGCGCACGTCCAGGGCATCGACGACCCCTACGGCCCGCAGGGCCGGACATCCCCCGACGGCCGCACCGCACTCGCCCAGATCCACCTGGACGTCGCCGGCGCCCCCGACATGCCCAAGGAGGACACCCGGCACCTGCTCGACCTCGCCGCCACCGCCCACGGCGGACTCCACGCCGACCTCGGCGGCGTGGCCGTCCGGCAGGCCGAACAGGGCGCCATCGGCTCCGAGGGCATCGGCCTGGCCGCCGCCGCGATCATCCTCATGGTCACCTTCGGCTCGGTCGTGTCCGCCGGCCTGCCCCTGCTCACCGCCCTCGGCGGCCTCGCCGTCAGCAGCGCCCTCCTGCCCGTCCTCGCCGCGCTGCTGCCCGTCCCCGACTGGTCCATCTCTCTGGCCGGGATGCTGGGCATCGGCGTGGGCATCGACTACGTCCTGCTCCTGGTCACCCGCTACCGCGAATGGCGGGCCGACGGCCTCGCCCCGCACACCGCCACGGTCGCCGCACTCGACACCGCCGGACGCGCCGTCATGGTCGCCGGCCTCACCGTGGTCGTCAGCATGCTCGGCCTGTTCGCCATGGGCCTGTCGTTCATGCGCGGCGCCGCGTTCGCCGCCATCCTCTCCGTCCTCGTCGTGCTCGCCGCCTCGGCCACCCTGCTTCCCGCGCTGCTCGGCTACCTCGGCCGCCACCTCGACCGACTGCGCCTGCCCCTGCCGCGGCGCGGCACACGACCGGCCGCCAACGAGACCAGCCCCGGTTGGCTGCGATGGAGCCTCCTCGTCCAGCGCCACCGGATCCTCGCCACGCTGGTCGGCACCACCGTCCTGCTGGCACTCGCCGCACCCTTCCTGACCGTCCGCTTCGGCTTCCCCGACGCCGGCAACGACCCCCGGGGGCGCTCCAACCGCGCCGCGTACGACACCGTTGCCGCCGCCTTCGGCCCCGGCAGCAACGGGCCGCTCGTGCTCGTCGCCGAACTCGCCCCGGGCACCCCCGTCGACGCGGCCGCCGGCCTGCCCGCCGCACTGGCCGCCGCCCCCGGCGTCCTCGCCGTCACGCCACCACAGCTCAGCCCCGACGGCCGCGCCCTGCTGATGACCGTCGTGCCGAGGACGGGCCCGCAGGACCCCGCCACCGAGCGCATCGTCCGCGACCTGCGGAACCACGTCCTGCCCGCCGCGGCCGCACCCGGGGTCACGGTGCACGTCGGCGGCACGACCGCCGGCGCCATCGACAGCACCGACAACATCGCCCGACGCATCCCGCTGCTGGTCGGCGGCGTCGTCACGGTCTCGATGCTCCTGCTGCTCGCCGCCTTCCGCAGCCTCGCCGTCGCCCTCAAGGCCGCGGCGATGAACCTGCTCTCCGTCGGCGCCTCCTACGGCATCGTCGCCCTGGTGCTCCGGGGCGGCGCGATCGGCCGCCTGGTCGGCATCGACAACCCGACCCCGCTGCCCGCCTTCGTCCCCGTGCTCACCTTCGCCGTCCTGTTCGGACTCTCCATGGACTACGAAGTCTTCCTGGTCAGCCGGATGCGTGAGGCCTGGCTGCGCTCCGGGGACAACGCCGAGTCCATCGTGCAGGGCCTCGCCGGAACGGCCCGGGTGATCACCGCCGCGGCCGCCATCATGGTCGCGGTGTTCGCGGCGTTCGTCCCCTCGCCGGACATCGCCATCAAGCTGATCGGCATCGGCATGGGATCGGCGATCCTCATCGACGCCACCCTCGTGCGCACCCTGCTGGTGCCCGCCGTGATGCACCTGCTCGGCCGCGCCAACTGGCATCTCCCCGCCGCACTGGAGCGGCGCCTGCCGCACCTGCACATCGAGGGCCACGCCGACCACTACCGGCCGACCGCACCCGAACCGGTCGTCGTCCACTGACCGACCGGGATGCCTCCGTTCACTTGGGATGAATCATGCGGGAGATTTGGCAGAACATTCATGAGATCGACTGGTCGGGGCTGACTCACTGTTACGGACCTGCAGACGACGTACCACCACTGTTGATGGCGTTGCGCTCGCCGAACCAGAGCGATCGCCAGAGCGCCCTGCACCGTCTTTACGGAAAGATCTGCCACCAGGGCGACAGATTTGCGGCGAGTGCCGAAGCTGTACCTTTCTTTCTGGACCTGGTCGCGGACGAGGATGCTCCTGACAGGCTCGAAATTCTTGGACTCCTGGTCTCACTGGCCCTGGGGGACGACACCTGTTGCCTGCCTCATGGAATCACGCTGGCCGGCCTGGCCCAGTGGCGCAATGAAATCCAGGACATCAAGCATCCTGTCGTGAATGAACATCAGGACGACAGGTATGACATCCACGCACTGCGGAGCTACGAAGCGGTGGCTCTGGGGGTTCCTGTTTTCCAGCGTCTGCTGACAGAATCCGACAGCCTGCTGCGACTGGCGGCAGTGCATGCACTCGCCTGGTTTCCTCAGTACTCCGCAACGTCGATACCTGACCTTCTCCGCGCAGCCGAAAAGGACGTCGACCCGACCGTCGCCGCGTCGGCGCTCCTCTCTGTCGCCCTGCTGGCCGCCCCGGGAGACCGGTCTTTCGACGGATTGCTCGAGAGTGCACTCGACAGCAAGGACATGGCGAATCGCAAGGCGGCGGCCTTCGGCTTGGCGCGACTGCATGCCCCTACGGTTGACGGCAGGATCGTCGATGAGCTGGCTTCAACGATGTTCGGTTGGTGTGGCGGAGTCCCGGGGCTGATGTTTCCCTTCTGGAATTCGGATCCGATCTCCTACGCCGCATATTCACTGATGATGCTTGAAAGCGAAGGGAATCCATATGCGTTCGAGGCCATGCTGGGCGCCCTCCCCCGACTGACTCATCACGTCGCACATGTCGTCGGCCGGGCCCTGCTGGAAATTGCCTTCGAAGCCCCGGTGGGGCCTGACGGCCGGTTTGTCGATCTGAGTGCAAGACAGCGGGACGTGGTGGTGGCCATTGCTACGGCATCGGAAGCGTGGCGCACCACTGGAGAAATATCGAAGTTGGCTCGCTCCGTGGGGCTGCCAGATAACATGGCCGATCTGTGCCGATTCGCCGGTTTGGCAACCCCGCCTCCACGACGACCGACGGAGCAGGACTGACAGCGTGTTCGCTGCGGCGGTCGCGGGGCGTTGCATCGGACGTGGAGGGGTGGGGCGGATCGTTCCTGACGGTGCGCCGGACCGCCAGTGCCGTCAGTCGGCCCGGGATCGATGCCGTGGCTCCTGCGTGTCGCCGCGTAGGGGGACCTCGCGGATGATCAGCGAGGCGGCGACGGCAACGAGACCGATCAGGCCCGCCCAGGTGAAGACGGTGTGGATGCCGGCGCTCAGGCCGTGCTGGTAGGCGGTCAGGACAGGGCTCGGCAACTGCCTGAGACCGCCGGGGCCCGTCTCGGAGCCGCCTGCAGGGGAGAAACCGGGGACGGCGGCTTTCATCACACCGTCAACCCGGTGGGCGGACAACGCGCCGAACAGTGCCACGCCGAGCGAGCCGCCGATGGTGCGGAACAAAGCGGCCGAGGAGCTGGCCACGCCGAGGTCCTTCAGGTCCACGCTGTTCTGCGCCACCAACACGGTCATCTGCATCAGGAGGCCCAGGCCGGCCCCGAGTACTGCCATGTAGCAGGCGGAGGCGAGGCGGGTGGTGCCAGTGCCCTGGGTGGACAGCAGCAGGCAGCCGCCCGTCATGACCGCGGTCCCTGCGATCAGGTAGATCCGGTACGTGCCGGTCCTGGTCACGCTCCGGCCGGCCAGCAGGGAGACGACGAGCATGCCGAACATCATCGGGACGAGAAGCAGGCCGGAGTTGGTGGCCGAGGCGCCCTGGACGATCTGCTGGTACTGCGGCAGGAAGGTCACGGCGCCGAACAGCGCGAGGCCTGCGATGAAGCCGATGACGGAGATCGCGGCGAAGTTCCGGTTCTTGAACAGTTCGAGCGGGATCACCGGTTCTTCGGCGCGCCGCTCGGCCCAGCAGAAGCCGACGAGCGAGGCTGCGGCGAGCACGGACAGGCCGAGGATCTGCCGGGAGGCCCAGGGGTACTGGTGTCCGCCCCAGCTCGTGAGGAGGACGATGGCGGTGATGCAGGCGGTGAGCAGCAGGGCGCCGATGTAGTCGATCCTTGCGTGGGATCGCATCGCGGGCAGCTTCAGGACCACGGCGATGAACGCCAGTGCGACGATGCCGAGCGGAGCGTTGATGAAGAAGGTCCACCGCCAGTTCAGGTGGTCGGTGACGAACCCTCCGAGCAGCGGACCGCCGACGGTGGCCGCAGTCATGACGGCCGTGAAAAAGCTTTGATATCTGCCGAGTCGGCGCAGCGGAACGATGGCTCCCATGATCGAGATCGAGCTGACCATCAGACCGCCGGCGCCGAGGCCCTGGAGGACGCGGAAGGCGATCAGCTCGTTCATCGACTGCGCCAGGCCGCACAGGGCGGAGCCGAGCAGGAAGGCGACGACGGAGACGAGGAGGGTGCCCTTGCGGCCGTACAGGTCGCCGGCCTTTCCCCAGATCGGGGTGGAGGCGGCGGTGGCGAGCGTGTAGGCGGTGACGATCCAGGCCATGTGCGCGGAGCCGTGCAGGTCGCCGACGACGGTCGGCATCGCGGTGCCGACGATCAGGTTGTCGAGCGTGGTCAGCGGCATGATGATGATCAGGCCGATCATCACCAGGCGGATCTCGCGGGCCGACCTCGGCGTCGGATCGCCGGAGCTGCGGACGGGGGCAGGGTCCCCGGGTGCGGTGTCGACCTGAGGGTGTGACATGGCGCCTTCCTGGTAGCGCGTTTGTGCCGCGCGGTCGTACGTTCTCCGCTGCCGGTCCGGCAGGCCGGCAGCGGACCACCTGCAGCGGCGTCGGGGGAGCAGGCCGCAGGAGGGCCACGCCGCGGACCGTGACGTCGGCGGTGAGGGCCGGACCGGCCCCGAGCGGTGGCAACCGTGAGGGACGGCGCCCGCCCGGACGGGTCATGTCGGCAGCGGAAGGTTGTAGAGGCGGACGGCGTTGTCCTGCATCACCTGGCGCACCACGTCCGGTGCGAGCTGGTCGAGTGCGGCCTTGGCCACGTCGAGGCTGTCCGGGTAGAGGCAGGTCGGGTGCGGGAAGTCGGTCTCGAACAGGACGTTGCCCGGACCGACGCGGTCGATGGTGTGGGCGATGTCGCGGTTCTCGAACCAGAAGCAGGCGTAGATCTGCCGTCGGAAGTACTCCGTCGGCGACATCGACAGGTAGTCCATCGTGCCCGGCGTCATCTGGTCGAGCTGGTGTTCGAGCGTCTCGAGGAAGAACGGGATCCAGCCGATGCCGCTCTCCACGGATACGATCTTCAGCCGCGGGTGGCGCTCCAGGACACCGGAATAGATGAAGTTCGCCAGGATTCGCGCATTGGTCAGGTAGATCATCGCCGAGCCCACGGCGAGTTTCTGGTCCGTGCCCAGGCCCGGCCACGGCGAGGACCCGAACCAGTGGTCGCTGCCCTGTGCGGCGCCGATGTGGAAGTTGACCGGCAGCCCCAGATCCGTGCACACCTCCCAGAAGGGATTCCAGGCTCGGTCGGAGAAGTCCGGCAGGCCGGACTGCTGCGGGTCGATCGTCGTGTTGACACCCCGCAGCCCGAGCCCGTGCATGCGCCGGACCTCGGCCACCGACGCCTCGATGTCCCACCACGGGATCAGTCCCATCGGGAACAGCCGTTGACCGGACTCCTCCTGGATTTCGGCCATCGCATCGTTGTAGAGCGTCACGCACAGCAGCTTCAGTTCCGGGTCGGCGACCGAGGCGAAGCGCTCACCGCCGAAGCCGGCGGTGTTCGGGTAGACGATGTGCGCCCACACCCCGAGCCGGTCCATGAGCTCCAGCCGGGCCTTCACCTCGTAGGCGGCGGGTGTGATCTCGTCGAAGGTCCAGTCGATGAACGCCGAGCCCTTGCTGCGGCTGCCGTCACGCGTGACAACGCCGGCCGCGCCTGCGCGGCCGAGCGCCTTGCCGTCGATGACCCACATCGGGTCGCCGTTCCTCGTCACAACGCGCGGCACACGGTCCTCGAATCCCCTGGGCGCCCGCGAGGTCCACAGATCGTGGGGCTCGGTGATGTGGGTGTCCGCGTCGACGACTCGCAGGGCGCTCAGGCTCTCGGGCCCGGTCGGCGATGAGGTCATGGTTCGAGTGCCTTCCGTGGTGGAGGAGTCTTGTTCGGGTCGGGTTGCGTCTGGGACGTCACGGGGCGAAAGGGCCCGGATCAGCCGGACGGCTGGCGCTCCCCGCAGTTCTTCAGCCTCAGATACTCGGCCTTCGCCCGTTCGACCTCGACCGGGATGAGCCCGCAGCAATCTCCGTCGATGTCTTCCTCGTTGATGCCGGACTCGATCGGATTCGGATGGGATTCGTCTCGGAACGACATGAGGTCCGTGCTGTCGATGACCTCGCCGCTGTCCGTGCGGATCTTTGCGTCCGACGTGATGAGGTCCAGGTGAATCTTTGCGGTGTACTGGACGACCGAGTCCTTCTGGCCGTGCTGGCCGAGACCGATGTGAACACCCGGATGACGCTCGTTGATGTGAGAGTTCATGGCGATGAACCCCTGGGTACCGACGTTGGTGCCGAACCCGAGTTCGCCCACTCGGTCGCAGTTCTGATACGTCATGCAGCGTCGGATGAGCCCTTCGATCTCGGGTGAGGCGCACGAGAAGTCGACGACCCGCCCTTCCTCGATCTCGAGTGTCACCGGGTGCTGCCCCAGACGGGCATCGGCGGCCGTGAACGCCGTCACGTTGAAGGCTCCGTCGGCTACCAGGCGACCGTTGATGTTCGCGGGGAACGTGCTCACCTCGCCGGGCGGCAGAATCATGAACGCACCGTCTCGGCGCGCGCCGCGATTACTGAGCCACCGGTAGCGGGTGGAGTCGATCTCCACATCGAGACTCGTCCCACTCGAACTGGAGATGTGCAGACTGCGCGAAGGCATCATGCGCTTCAGCAGCGCACCGTTGATCGCGGACAGTGTCTGCGGGCTGACGCTCATCGAGTGCCGGAAGAACTCCTCCGACGCATTGATGATCCTCAACACGGACCAGGACTCCGGAGGATGGGGGGCGAGGGCTCGCCGGATCTCCATGAAGTGCGACATGCTGTCGCGTTCCACGGTCAGCAGAACAATCCTGCGGGCGGTGCTCGGGGCCGGAAGCGCCGCCCGAAGGCGCTGTTCGACCGTGGCGTCATGAATCGGGTTCATGCCGAACAGCGTGGGCCTCATGCCCCTGCTGGATAATTCGGCAAATATCCAGGCCGCCGCATCGCGGGCGTCAACCGTGTAGAGAATGAAGACCAGATCGTCGGCGCGCGGGGCGACGTAACTCTCCACGAGATTCGACACGCCCTGCCAGACCTGCTCGTCCGGGGAACCCGTCAAGGCCAGAGTGCTCGTCCTGTCCATGGGCTGTCGTACCTCCTGAATGCCTGCGGGGAAATATTCTGTCACTGGAGACAATTCCGCCCGATTGCGCGACCCCTGGGGGTGCGCAATCGGGCGGAATTCCACCTCAGATGAGCCACGGCATCCGATCGGCCTCGCCGGCCTCGTCGCTGACGGCAATGTCGGCGGCGACGTCCTTCACGGAGAGAAGGCCATCGGAGGCCATCTGCGCCATGGCGAACTCGAGCGCATCCTCTCGGGACATGTGAATCCCTCCCTTTCGGGGTACTGGTTGGGCGTGTGATTCACACCCTGCCAGCCGGTCCGACCCTGCGTCAAGGAGTTCGAATCCGTGGTTCGGTCATTGCCGAGCCGACTTTCGGGCGCGGGGAAAATTAAGTAGAGATTACTCATCAATAATGCGCGACCGGTCGGTGATCATCGCGGCATGCGCAATTCCACTGCGGTGTCACGGCGACGACTCCGGATGGCCCCCCGTGTCTTGGCCGCAGTTATCGGGCGGCGCTGCGGACCGCGCTCTCGCTGATCACGTCGCCGGTGGTGAGGGCGTCCCGGCGGCTTCCCGGACGCCCGGCACCTCGGACGGTGACGCCCCGGAGTGCGTGGCGGCGCGCTGGCGGGCGTGCAGCTCGGTCGGGAGCAGGGCCACCTCCCCGAGCCGGTGGTCGGCGGCCCGGGCCGCGTACAGGTCGAGCCGGCCGATCAGGTCGGCGACCAGACAGGTCGGCGCCTGTCTGTTCGTCAGCCCCGCCCCTGCTGTGGCGGATGCCCACCCCGGGATCGGCGTCGGTATGACGGGCCGGACGGCCCGCCTCCTGGGACCGCAGGCGAGCAGGCCGCGGAGGACCCCATCCTGGAGGAGGCCACCGAGACTGCAGGACCCGTCCAGCCGGTGCGCACGGTTGGCCGTCGACCGCGACAGCCATGGTCTGCGACGGCCCGGCCCGTTCGAAGTCAGCCTTGGGGGTCTGCGAAGCGGAAATACTCGCAACGGACTTCCCCGCTCCCTCTGGCATACTTCGCAGCTCCTGGGGCCGCGTCGCAGTCGTCACGTACGCCGATGTCCCCCCGGTGGCGGAAGGAGAGTCGGTGAGCGGCATGGACTCCGGGAATGTGTACCAGCGCTGGCCGCTGGTGGGCCGTGAGGCGCAGCTGGAGGAATTCGGGAAGGTCCTGGCGGACCCACGGTTCTCGGCGTTCCTGGTTCTCGGCGAGGCGGGCGTGGGGAAGTCCCGGCTCGCGCAGGAGTGCGCGGAACGTGCGGAGTCCGCCGGGCACGCCGTGGGGCGGGCCGTGGCCACGGCTGCCGCGGCGTCGGTGCCGCTGGGTGCCCTGGCCCATCTGGTTCCGGACGGGGTCGGGGTGTCCGACCCGGTGGAAGGGTTCGCCGAGGTGGCCCGGCGACTGCGCACCCCGGCGTCGGTGCGCTCCCGAACGGTTCTGCTGGTCGACGATGTTCATCTGCTGGACGCAGCCTCGGTGATGCTGCTGCGGCAGCTGATGGACGCAGGCTTGGTGCTGCTGCTGGCGACGGTGCGCTCCGATGCCCCGGGCGGCGAGGCGGTGGCCGCGCTCGGGCACGGCGACGCGGTGCACCAGGTGGACCTGGAGCCGTTCGGCCGGGCACAGGTCGAGACGGTGCTGGAGCGGGTGCTCGGTGGGCCCGTCGGCCGCAACACCGTCGGCCGGCTGTTCACCGCCAGCGGCGGGAACCCCCTGTACCTGCGGGAGTTGGTGGCCGGGGCGGTGGCCGGTGGGACGCTCACCGGCGACGGGGAGATCTGGGAGCTGACCGCGGAGCGGCTGCCCGCCACCCGGCGCCTGACCGACCTCGTCCGGGCCCGGCTGTCGGTCGCCTCACCGGCCGACCGCGGCGTCCTGGACCTGCTGTCGCTGTGCGAGCCGCTCTCGCTGACCCGCCTCGCCCTGGAGGCCGAGTCCGAGACGCTGGACCGGCTGGAGCAGACCGGGCTGATCGTGGTCGCCCAGGAGCGCCGGCGCACCTCCGTGCGACTGGCCCACCCGCTCTACGGTGAGGTGCTGCGCGCCGACATGACCGCGATCCGTCGCCGGGAGACACTGGTGCGGCATGTCACCGTGACGCGGGAGCGCGGGGTCCGCCGCCGCGAGGACGCACTGCACCTGGCCACCTACGAGCTGGCGGCCACCGGAACGGCAGACCATGCGCTCCTGGTGCAGGCCGCCACGTTGGCCGCGCACGCCCGGGAGTACCCCCGCGCGCTGGCACTGCTGCGGGCGGTGCCCGAGGAGCAGCAGGGTTTCGAGATCCGCCTGCTGCTCGGGCGGACCCTGTACGAGGCCGGTGACTTCGGGCCGGCGGAGGAGGTCCTGGCCGAGGCGGATGCACTCGCCGCCGACGAGTCCCAGGTGCTGGCCGTGGTGATGCTGCGCACGCAGAACCTGGTCTGGGGGCTCGGCGCCCCGCGCCGCGAGGTGCTGGACGTGATCGAGGCCGCCCGCAGCCGGGTCACCAGCCCCTTCGGCACGCGGGCGCTTGCGGTCAACGAGGCCTACACGGCGTTCGCGGTGGGCGAGTTCGCGCACAGTCTGGCCCTGTGCGCGGACCTGCCGGCCGAACCGGACGAGGGCCCGGGCGTGCAGCTGTGGCTGATGGCCGCGACAGCCAAGGCGCTGTCGCTCGCCTTCCTCGGCCAGGGCGCGCAGGCCGTGGCCTGGGCCCGCCGCGCACTCGCCGTCCAGCCCGCCGTCGAGACGCGCGAGGCGACGGCCACCCATGAGTCCTCACACCTGTCCGTGCTGGCCGTGGCCCTGACGGAGTACGGCGACCTGCCCGAGGCCCGGGCCGTCGGCGAGCGGGCCTACGCGCTGATCGAGGCCGCGAACGAGCACACCGACCGCTGGATGGTGGCCTTCTACCTCGGCCGGGGGGCCTGGCGGGCCGGGCACCCCGGCCGGGCCCGGCGCTGGTTCGCGGAGGCCGCCCGGGTGGCGCGGCCGCACAGTGCGGTCGGGCTGCAGATGGCGCTGGCAGGGCTGGCGGGAGTCGCCGCCCTGCAGGGCGACGTCGCGGCGGCCGAGGCGGCCCTGGCCGAGCGGGCCCCGCTGCCGGGTTCGGCGGCGCACCTCGGCGAGGCCTGGCTGCACGTCGCGCGCGGCGAACTGACCCGCGCCCGCACGGTGCTCCGGGAGGCGGCCGGGGAGGCCGCCGAGCGCGGGCACATCGCGTTCGAGGCCGTACTGCTGACCGATCTGGCCCGGCTGGGCGGGGCACGTGAGGTCGCCGGCCGGCTGGCGGAGATCGCGGACAGGTGCGAAGGCCGCTTCTACCGGGCACGCGCCGACCTGGCCGCCGCCTGGGCAGCGGGGGACGCCGAGCGACTGCTGGCCGTCGCGGACGATCTGGAGCGGATGGGGGCCGACCTGCTGGCGGCCGAGGCCAGCTCCACCGCTGCCACTCTGCTGAGGAGGGCCGGCCAGGCCCGCCCGGCCACGGCGGCGGCCCTTCGAGCCAGGACACTGGCGGACCGCTGCGAGGGCGCGCGGACCCCGGCTCTCGCAGCGGCCGACGAGGGCACCGCGCAGCTCACCGGGCGGGAGCAGGAGATCGCCCTGCTCGCCGCCCGGGGCATGCTCAGCAAGGAGATCGCCGCCCGGCTCACCATCTCGGTGCGCACGGTCGACAACCACCTGCAGCGGATCTACGCGAAGCTCGGTCTCAGCACACGCCGGGAGCTGGCCGAGCGGGTCGGCCGTTGAGTCGCGGCGCGATCCGGCATCAGTGCGCACTCGGCGAGGGCCGCCTCGAGGGCACCGAAGCGCAAGCGCGCGGTTCGCGCGGTGTGCTGCGGCGCGGGCCGGGTGGCGGTTCGCCGAGCGCTCACTCGGCGCCGTGGCAGCCGGGCCGACCCGGCCGCAGGCGGTCGGCGGGCGGGGCGAGCGGCCGCACAACCCGGTCGGATCAGATCCTGCCGGCCAGATTCCCGGGCAGGTCAGCCAGGACGAAGGGGAGCCGGGTGACATCGTGGCCAGTGTCCGGGACGACCAGATGCTCGGGATCGCCGTTGCGCCGGTGGCCGGCGGGCGACGCGCAGGCGACGAGGGCGCGTATCTGGTCCGCGCTCACCTGGGTCATGGCCTTCGCGACGATCTTCCCCACGACCGGCGGGTTCACCACGGTGTCGCCCTTGCGGGCGGCCCAGTCGAGGGCGTAGACGAAACAGGTCGCAGAGGTGGTCCGCGCCGTGGACCGGGTCGGCCACGGCCGCCCGGAACAGGGCGGTGAACGCCTCGGGGCCCCCGTTCGCGACCGGCAGGAGCTCGTTCGCGGGCAGCGCCGCGATCCGCTCGACACGGCTGAGCGCGAGATGGTGTTCACCGACGACGACCTCGCCCACGGCGGCCTGCAGCCCCGCCAAGGCGATCTGCTGCGGCTTCGCAGCGAGCACCGCACATCCCGTCCAGTATCGGGGTACCCCGGACAGCACGGCGGCGCCACAGCTGCGCCCCGCCCCCCGCCCGGCTGTTGCGGTCCGTTCTACCTGCTCCCGACGGCCCGCGGGACCGGTCCCCGGCCGTATGGCCTGAGAATGCCGCCCGCCGTCCGGGCCCCGGGTCAGCGGGTGGCGCCGTCCATGATCCTGGCCAGCTCGTCGGCGGAATCGGGGGTGAGGCGGTAGAAGCCCTGGAGACTGATCGAACGTTCGAGGAGCCCGTCGGCGACGTACTTCAGCTGTCGGGTCCGGCCCCGGCCGTTGCGCCAGGTGAGCTCGGCGAGGACGTCGCCGGGGATCGGCACGTCGAAGCGCACGGGTGTGCCCTCGACGTGCACCGGCCGGGCGCCGCAGCAGCCGGCGCCGAGCATCGACCAGTCGGCGTGCCCGGGGAACGCGGGCTCCTCCCAGCTGCCGGGGGCCGCGCCGCAGCACTCCCCCCGCTCCAGGTCGGTGATCCGCATCCGGCTCACCACGTGGACGGCGCGGCGGTTCACATGCACCGCATACACCTCGTCGCCCATCTGGGCGCCGGACCAGGCGGGCAGGGAGGTGTGCACGCCGCTGAAGGCGACCGGCGGCCGCTGACCGGCACGCCCGGCCCGGCGCAGGGCACGGCAGACATCGTGGGTCCACAGGACGGTGAAGGCATCGGACACGACCGTGATCGTAGGAACGAGCACCGACACCCCGCCGACCACAACCCGGCGGCCACCACAGCGCCGTCCTGGCCCGAGTGGTGTCGGGGGCGAGGGTGCGGCCTGGGGTGGTGGGAAGACACACCCGCGCCCTGGCCCTCTCGCCCCGGCAGCCTCAACTCCGTTCCTGGGCGGGGCGGACGGGACCGGCGGTCTCGATGGCGGCGGCGAGCCGGTCGAGGGTGTGTGGTCGCTCAGTTCGACGGCGAGCAGCCAGTGGGCCTCCGCGGCGAGGGCGAGCCGGATGAACGCCGCGCGCTTCGCCTCTGTGGTCTGCGCGTCGCACCCCAGGTGGTCCAGGCTGATCCGGTGGTGCCCGGCACTTTTCTCGACGGTCAGCCGGCCGCCGCCCGGTGTGACGGACCGCCCAGGCGTGACCTCGCCGTAGCGGTGGGCCAGGGGCAGACCTGTCTCGCGCGCGTGCAACGGCGGCAGATGGTCGTACTCGGCAGGGGTTCCTCGCCCAGGCCCGACTCGACCTCCCCGGACCTTCTCCAGCGGACGGTTGAGCACCCGCGCGGCCAGCACCGACACCGGGCGGTCAAGCCGCGCCCCGGCACACACGTCCGACCCGGCTCGGCGAACTCGGGCAGCGCTGTACTCCCTGAACAGCCGCGGCCGTGCGATCCCGGGTGGCCCCGGACAGGACCGCTTCCGCGGGGAGGCCGTCGCGCAGGGCCTCCTCGTTCACCACCGCCCAGGGCTCGTCCGGGTCGGTGAGGACCGCGTGGGTGCCGCGGCGGGCCTGTTCGCGGCGGCCGTAGTCGGCGGCCAGCGGGATCCCGTAGCGGGCTGCGTGCCCGTCCGGGAGCGAGGGATCGGCCACCGCGCCGTCGCGCAGGCACCACGCGTGTGCGCAGACCGGCCACTGCGCCGGGCCGGGGACGAGGACGAAGCCCTCGACGTAGGTCGCGCCGGTGGTCTGCGCGTAGTCGGTGGCGGCCGCGAAGCACCGGCCAGGACCCACTGCGTGCGGCCTCCCGGCCACGGCGCGGGCGGCTGCGCCTCGCCGAGCTCGCGGCCGGCCTGCGCGAACGAGTGGAAGCGCCAGCCCTCCTCGCCCACCCGCAGCCCTTTGAGTCCGCCATCGTTTCCCGACAGTTTCAGCCGGCTATTGAGCCCCCCGCCACCGCTCATGCGCGGACCGAGGGGGCTCACGCCTTTGATGACTTCCGGTCACTGCCTGTCAGAAATCGGGTCGAGAGCGTCGCTTCTTGCGTCCCGGTTCGCGCTGTCGGTCCTGCCTGGCGGCGCCTGCCGGCCAGATGACGTGCACGGGAAGCCCTGCAGTACGAGCCGCGGCGACCGCGTCTGCTGTTCCGCCCCGGCCGCTCCCCGGCCGGCCGTCCCAGATTGCCACCAGAAGCTCGGCGCGGTGCAGTAGTTCGCGGTTGGCGGCGGCGTAAGCGGCGCCGGTGGCTCTCTGGTGCGGCATCGTCGTCACCTCCGCTGCGGCTTGACACAGGCGGTCGAACTCATCGCCGTAGCGTGGGCTGACCATGCGCTGCCGGTAGTCCCTGGACGGCAGAACTGCGACGAGCTTCCCGCCTACGCTGAGTACGGCGTCGGCGAACAGCGCGTCGGATCCCTCGGCCAGGCAGGACACCCCGGTCAGTTCCGACGCGGGATAGCCTTCGAGCAGGGCCAACAGGGCCTCTCTGATCAACGGTTCGCTTGACTCGGCGATGTTGATGTGGCCGGTCACTGCAAGTGTTGCCATCTCCTCGCTCACGTCTCTCGGCGTCGTTCACCGTCGCCACCTTGTTTCCCGACAGCAACAGGCACGGGGCGTCTCCTCATCACAGGTCGTCCTGCCTCGTGACGAGCGGCATCGGCTCCCCTCTTCACCCTGGGTGGGCAATGTCCGCCATGGGCAGGCTCCCCGGTGTCGCGTTCCTGGGACGGAGGCCGTGGTGCCGCTTGCGGATGTCCTCCACCTGTGTGCGGTGGCCGGGGTTGGTTGCCAGCCCCTCGGTGACGGTGATGGCCTCTGCGAAGGGGTAGTGGATGTCGGGCACGGGCCACGCATGCTCCAGGTTCCAGGCGACCTCGCAGACGGCGTCGTGGATTCCACCGATGACCGCGGCCCGGTGCCGGCACGTCCGACCAGACTGGTCACCCGGTCGAAATGTTCGGCCACCGTGTACAGGGCGGCCAGCGTGCGCAGCGCGTTCTGGGTCGATGCGGACGGGTCGACCGCTGCCGCGACCCGCGCGCACAGATCGTCGAAGTCGTCGGTGTTGAGGCTGTGGGCGACCAGCGCCCTTCGCGCGCGGTCGGCGGGGGCGACCCGGCGGTAGCCGCAGCCGTGCTCCGGGGAGGCCAGTTCGCCGATGACGGTGTCGAGGATCGGCGTGGTGTCGGTCTGCCGGTGGATGTTGCTGGCCATCTGCATGGCGGCGTGACGAACGCTCAGGCCCTCCCGGGCGAGGCCCTCGTAGAGCGCGAGCAGGCAGGGCGCCGACAGCGGGAGGCGAAGGTCGACGTGGTGGATCTCGGACGGTGCCGCCCGCCGGAGCTGTCGGACAAGGTCGGGCTCGTCCGTGCGGCAGGCGTGGATCAGCACCGCCGTCGTGGTGTAGCGACGGTTCTCGTCGCGCAGACGGGCCGGCTCAGTCGGCTCGTTGACGACCGCCTCTGGGGTGCCGAGCAGGTGCACCAAGCGGCCGACGTCCTCGGGGGCGATCACCGCCCCGGCGTGCACCGCCTTGTACACGCCGCACGCTTGGTCGCGCACATACCGTGCACTCGGGCCGCCGGCGCCCTCCAGCAGCAACTCATCGACGCAAGCGCATTCGGAAGCGGACAGGGAGCTGGTCACTGCCTGACCCTATGGCACGACAGCAAGTCGGCCTGCCGTAGTCGCTACTCGGCTGCCGAGGGCGGTCATCGTTCGATAGGTCTTCGGGCCCCGCCAGGATGCCGTGTGTTCCGAGGGCTCGGTGATCGCAGCGGACGGGCTCCTCGATCCCATGTCAGACCGAGACGTGTGTGACGTGATCGGTTGTTCGGCGTGGGCCGGGCAGCGCCGGTGTCAGCGGCAGGTCGAGGCGCTTGTCCATATCGAGGCGGAAGGCCCCGTAGGGGTTAGGACCGGGACGCGGAGCCGGACGCAGGTGTTCACGATGCGGTGGGTGCGGGCGGTGGTCAGGTCGTGGGTGCGGCCCGGCAGCGCCCGCGAGATCCAGACGAATTTTCCTTCGGGACCGGTGATGACCTGTAGGTTCACACCGTGGCGGCGGTGCTTTCCGGAGTAGTCGGCCCCGCCGTCACCGATGCGATCGCATTCGGCGAGGGTGCCGTCGACCAGGGCGTACTCAGGGTCGGAGTCGCGCAGGGCCGGGTCAGGCCGGGGGGCACGGCTGGCGAGGAGGTTGATGACCTGGTGGACGTAGGCGTGGGCGGTGCCGACGCTGATCCGGAGGCCGGCGGCGATCTGGGCGAGGGTGTCGTGCTTGCGCAGGTACACCAGCGCCACCAGGGCGCGCTACGAGGGTCTGAGCTTGCAGCGGCGGTCACCCTCTCGGGTGACGATCAGCATGTTTACCCACTCGACGAGAGCATGCGGCAGGTCAAGTGCGATGCCCCTGACTTGTTGAATCGGACCCAGATGCTCGGTCTGCAGCCGTAGCGTCCAGGGTGTCGGTCGGCACGGGCCGGTGTGCCCCTTGCCGCCGTCTGGCTGGCTCTTCCGTAGCGTGCCGCCGCCGGCCGACACCCGCGCGGTGTGGCTCGACAGAGGCATGGACGTGACACCACTTCAAGTCAGGGTGCCCACCGCAGTCCTCCTCCCGCCTCATCGAGCGCAAGGCCGGCTGCCCGTGATCCTGATCGGTATCGACCCGCACAAGTCCTCCCACACCGCCGTCGCCGTCGACACCTCCGGCCATCAGTTGGCGCAACGGCGGTTCGTCGTCAACGCCGGGACATTCCGCCAGCTCATGGCCTGGTGTGAGTCCTGGCCCGAGCGTCGCTTCGCGGCCGAGGGCGCCGGTGGGCTGGGCCGCTCCCTCGCCCAGCAGCTGGCCGCGGCGGGCGAGCACGTGGTCGACGTGTCCTCCACACTCTCCGCCCGCGCCCGGCTGCTGGGCACTGGTGGCAGTCGCAAGACCGACGAGGCCGACGCCCGGCATGTTGCCCAGGTCGCTCTGTTCCGCCCTGACCTGTGGGAGGTCGCAGCCGAGGACCAGTCCACGGTGCTGCGGCTGCTGACCGAGCGCCGCGACGACCTGGTCCACGAGCGCACCCGCGTGCTCAACCGGCTGCACGCCGTCCTGCGCGATCTGATTCCAGGTGGCGTGGCCACCGGCCTGTCCGCCGACAAGGCCGCCGCCGCGGTGAAGCGCATCCGCCCCGCCACCGCGACCGACAACTGCCGCCGGGACATAGCCCGCGACCTGCTGGCCGACCTGCGACGACTGGATCGCCTCGTCAAGGACAACGAGGCCCAGATGCGTGGGGCCCTGGATGCCAGCGGTACCAGCCTCACCGGTTTGCCAGGCGTCGGCCCGGTGCTTGCCGCCAAGGTCGTCGGCCATGTCGGCGACATCACCCGTTTCCCCACGGAGCACCACTTCGGCAGTTACACCGGTAGCGCGCCGCTTGACGCCTCCAGCGGCAACAACGTGCGTCACCGCCTCAATACTGGAGGCAACCGGGCCCTGAACTCGGTCCTGCAGGTCATCGCCATCCTTCAGATCCGCGACGGCGGCCGCGGCCAGGAGTACTACCAGCGCACGATCGCCGAAGGAAAGACCCCCTCCGAGGCCCGCCGAGCATTCAAGCGGCGCCTGTCCAGCGTCGTCTACAGGATCACGAAACGCGACCATCGCACCCAACTCGCCACAGCCGCTTGACACGCAGAGGCGCTATGGACGGCAAGGGGTGGTCGGGGGTCTGTACGGTCATCGGTGTATCTCCCGATCATGGAAGTAGCACCTGATGAGTGACGTGACTGCCTCGGTTGAGGCGGTTGAAGAGGTCCGGCCCGTCGAGCTGGCGGCGGACCTGCTGGACGACCAGTTGATCGGGCAACTGGTCGACGGGCCCGCGCGAGCGGGCTCCAGCTGACCGGCGAGGGCGGGCTGCTGCAGCAGCTGACCAAGCGCGTGCTGGAGTCCGCCCTCGAGGGCGAGATCACCGACCACCTCGGTTACGAGAAGCACGATCCGGCCGGTGCCGGCAGCGGCAACAGCCGCAACGGCGTCCGCTCCAAGACGGTCCTGACGGACGTCGGCCCGGTCGAGATCGCCGTCCCGCGGGACCGCGAGGGCAGCTTCGAGCCGCAGATCGTCAAGAAGCGCCAGCGACGGCTGACCGGCGTCGACGAGATGGTGCTGTCGCTGTCCGCACGGGGTCTGACGCACGGTGACATCTCCGCCCACCTGGCCGAGGTCTATGGCGCGAGCGTGTCCAAGCAGACCATCTCGACCATCACCGACAAGGTCATGGACGGGATGGCGGAGTGGCAGAACCGGCCACTCGACCCGGTCTACCCGGTGATCTTCATCGACTGCATCCACGTGAAGGTCCGCGACGGTCAGGTGGCCAACCGGCCGATCTACATCGCCCTGGCCGTCACGGTGGACGGCACCCGCGACATCCTCGGTCTGTGGGCCGGCGACGGCGGCGAGGGCGCAAAGTACTGGCTCCAGGTCCTGACCGAGATCAAGAACCGGGGCGTCGAGGACGTGTGCATGGTCGTTTGCGACGGGCTCAAGGGCCTGCCGGACGCGATCTCGGCGGTCTGGCCCCAGGCGGTGACGCAGACCTGCATAGTTCACCTCCTGCGGGCGTCGTTCCGCTACGCGGGCCGCCAGGACTGGGACAAGATCTCCCGCGCGCTCAAGCCGGTCTACACGGCGCCGACCGCGAGCGCGGCGGAGGACCGCTTCCTGGAGTTCCAGGAGGAGTGGGGCGGCAAGTATCCGGCGATCGTGCGGCTCTGGGAGAACGCCTGGGCCGAGTTCGTGCCGTTCCTCCAGTTCGATGTGGAGATCCGCCGGATCGTCTGCACGACCAACGCCATCGAGAGCGTGAACGCGCGTATTCGGAAGGCTGTCCGGGCCCGCGGGCACTTCCCGAACGAGGCCGCGGCGCTCAAGTGCGTCTACATGGCCGTCATGAGCCTGGATCCCACCGGGCAGGGCCGCAAACGCTGGACCATGCGATGGAAGCCCGCACTCCAGGCCTTCGACATCGCCTTCGACGGCCGACTCTCCGTCGGCCGCCGATAACTCACATCACACGAGATACACCGTTGGCTGGACACGCCCGTCACTCCTGGTTACCACCGATTACGAGCCAGAGTCGATGACCGTACAGACCCGCGCGACAGTAAGCTTGTCGTTTTACCTCCGGTGATCATCTTCTATCGCGTTCGGATCCTCGCCTGCCTGTTCGCTACTGGTTGGTGACCAGTGCGAGTCCGACGTCGTAGTCGGGGGCTCGGCGGTGGTTGGGCCGGCCGGGTGGGCGCCCGGGTCCGGGTCGGGAGGGTCTCGCAACAGCCGCCGGGCAGAGCAGAGCGGTGCGGATGTTGCGGAACCCGCGCCTGACTCGGGCGGGGGTGAGGCGTTCGGCGGGCTGGGGCCGTTCCCAGGGGCGGCGTAGGTCGGCGGACAGCCTCCTGGCGAGGCGGAGTTGGGTGTGGGCGGCCAGGACCAGGCGAGTCCAGCGGTCGGCCGCGGAAGGTTCACGCAGTTTCGGGCGGGTCCAGCCGAGGGTCTGCTTCAGGAAGCGGAAGGTGTGTTCCAGGTCGAAGCGTCGCAGGAACGCGTGCCATGCGGTGTCGGTGTCCGTGCCGGAGGGCGTGGGATCGGAGAACCACAACCACACCGGCTTCGGGGTGCCGCCGGAGGGCAGGTGATCGACGTCGAGTCGGATCAAGGTTCCCTCGACGATGGGTAGTTGGCCCTGATAGTCGCTCCAGGCCGAGCGGCGCCAGATGCGCGGGTGGAGGCGGTGCCAGGCGCGGACGCGGGCGGTGCCGTAGCGGCGGGTCGCGTGCTTGCTGTCGCTGTCGGGTTCGTGCCAGGTGGCGGAGTCGGCAAGTTCGAACCGAGCTCCGTGACGCGGGGGCTGGCCGCCTTTCGGGCCGATGCGGTGGTCGTCGGGCACGGGATTGAAGAAGACCCGATCGGAGCGCATCCGCACCACGACCTGGACGGGCAGGTCCCGCAGGAGCCAGGCCAGGCGCGGGCCGTCGTAACCGGCGTCCGCCACGATCAGCACCGGCGGGTCGCCGATCTTCCAGTGTCCGGCGTTGAAGACGCAGCGCAGGACCTCGCGGAGTTGGGCGGCGGTGACGGCCGCGGTGTCGGCACCCGGTTCCAGGCGCTGTGCGTCCAGCAGGGCCGTCCAGGAGGTCGAGCCTTGTTCCAGGGCGGCGACGAAGACATCCGATGCGGTTAGCGGGTCAAGCTGCGACCGCCAGGGTGAGTTTGGTCTGCGTGGGGAAGGCGGTGTTCTCG
>NZ_JBFBJZ010000038.1:0-79597 GCF_040686255.1 Kitasatospora sp. NPDC085879
CGCCGTCGGGGGGGTTGTTCTGGGTGGTCTCCCCGCCGCTGCGGCCGGCGCCCCGGGGGGGATGCCGGGCGCCCGTGGGCGACGGCTTCGCCGTCCCCGACCTGGCCTTCCTCACCGAGAAGCAGCAGCAGTTGAACGAGATGCTGCGCGAGCGCGCGGCCGCCGCCGGCGCGGCCTACGTGGACACCGCCGCCGCCTCGGCCGGCCACGACATGTGCGCGGGGGAGGCCGGCCGCTGGATCGAGCCCGCCCTGTCGGCGGTGGGCGCCGCCCCGCTGCACCCGAACGCCCGGGGCGAGCGCGGGATGGCGGACGCCGTCCTGGCGGCCGTCCGGCACTAGGGCGCGCCCCGGGCTCCGGCCGTCCGGCGCGGCGCCCGAAGACAGAGCACCGGCCGTCCGCGGGTCAGGGCAGGGACTGCGGACGGCCGGGGCCGTTCGGGGGCCTCAGACCTCGCCGAGGCGGGTGGTGTGCACCGGGATCCGGACCGTCTCGTCGTCCAGGCACTCCCCGGTCGCCAGGTCGAAGCGCTGCTTGAGGAGCGGCGAGGCGACGTACACCCTGCCGTCCGCGGTGGAGCCGACCAGGCCGCGGGAGAGCACGTACGCCCCGGTGAACGGGTCGCGGTTGGCCACCGCGTACAGGCGGTCGGCGCGGTCGCGGAAGACGGCGGCCTGGGTGCCGTCCGGCAGCAGGACGGCGACGCCGCGGCCGGGGGTGAGCCGCTCCCAGTCGCAGACGGTGGTCCAGGTGCGGCCGGTCAGCAGTTCGACGCGGGTGGTGGTGGCGACGGTGGTCATCGGGTCTCCAGGAGCGCGTTGTCGGGGTCGAGGGCGGCGAGCAGCTCCTCCTCGGTGGCGAGGAGCACCAGGTCGGGCTTGATCTGGTCGCGCTCCGGGGTGAACTGGATGCTCGGGTCCGGGACACCGGGGGCGTTGACGAAGGAGACGAAGCGGCGCATCCGGTCCGGGTCGGCCAGGGTGGCGGCCCACTCGTCCTGGTAGTCGGCGACGTGGTGGGCCATCAGGGCCTCCAGGTCGGCGCAGATGCCCAGCGAGTCGTTCACCACCACGTCGCGGACGTGGTCGAGGCCGCCGTCGATGCGCTCCAGCCAGGTGGAGGTGCGCTCCAGCCGGTCGGCGGTGCGGATGTAGAACATCAGGAACCGGTCGATCAGCTTGATCAGCTGCTCGTCGTCGAGGTCCTGGGCGAGCAGGTCCGCGTGGCGCGGGGTGGCACCGCCGTTGCCGCCGACGTACAGGTTCCAGCCGTTGGAGGTGGCGATGATGCCGAAGTCCTTGCCGCGGGCCTCGGCGCACTCGCGGGCGCAGCCGGAGACCGCCGACTTGAGCTTGTGCGGGCTGCGCAGGCCGCGGTAGCGCAGCTCCAGGTGGATCGCCATGGCGACGGAGTCCTGTACGCCGTACCGGCACCAGGTGGAGCCGACGCAGGACTTCACGGTGCGCAGCGACTTGCCGTAGGCGTGGCCGGACTCGAAGCCGGCCGCGACCAGGCGGGACCAGATCTGCGGGAGCTGGTCGACGCTGGCGCCGAAGAGGTCGATCCGCTGACCGCCGGTGATCTTGGTGTAGAGGCCGAAGTCGCGGGCGACCTCGCCGATGACGATGAGCTTCTCCGGGGTGATCTCGCCGCCCGGGATGCGCGGCACGACCGAGTAGGAGCCGTTCTTCTGCAGGTTGGCCAGGAAGTGGTCGTTGGTGTCCTGCAGGGCGGCCTGCTCGCCGTCCAGGATGTGGCCGGAGGCCTCCAGCTCCGGGGCGAGCGAGGCGATGATCGAGCCGACGGTGGGCTTGCAGACCTCGCAGCCCTCGGCGCTCTCGGAGACCCGGCCGTGCTCGGCGAGCAGCTGCCGGTGGGTGGCGATCCGCTTCACCCGGACGATCTCGTACAGCTCGGCGCGGGTGTGCGCGAAGCAGGGGCACAGGCCCTTGTCGACCTCGACGCCGGAGGCCTCCAGCTCGTCGGAGACGATGGTCGAGAGCAGCTTGATGCAGGACCCGCAGCCGGTGCCGGCCTTGGTGCACTTCTTGACCTCGGGCACCGTGGCACAGGAGTGCTCGGTGACGGCCGATCGGACCTGGCCCTTGGTGACGTTGTGGCAGTTGCAGACGACCGCCTCGTCCGGCAGTGCGGAGCTGCCGAGCGACGCGGGGGCGCCCACCCCGGAGGGGAGGACCAGGGACTCGGCGGGCACGGGCAGCGGGTTGCCGGTTCCGGCCAGCGGCCGCAGCGAGGAGTACGCCTCGGCGTCGCCGACCAGGATGCCGCCGAGCAGTGCGCCGTCGGCGGTGACGACCAGCTTCTTGTAGACGCCGGAGCGGGAGTCGGAGTAGACGACGTCCAGCGAGCCCTCGGTGGTGCCGAAGGCGTCGCCGAAGCTGGCCACGTCGACGCCGAGCAGCTTGAGCTTGGTGGAGAGGTCGGCGCCGGTGAACGGCTTGCAGGCCTCGTCGGCGAGCTGCTGGGCGACCGCCTGGGCCATCTCGTAGCCCGGGGCGACCAGGCCGTAGACCCGGCCGTCGACGGCGAGCGCGCACTCGCCGATCGCGAAGACGTGTTCGTCGGAGGTCTTGCAGAACTCGTCGACGGCGATGCCGCCGCGCTCGCCGACGGTGAGGCCGCAGTCGCGGGCCAGCTGGTCGCGGGGGCGGACGCCGGCCGAGAAGATCACCAGGTCGGTCTCCAGGTCGGAGCCGTCGGTGAAGGTCATGCCGCAGGCCCTGCCGTCCTCGACCACGACGGTCTTGGTGCCGACCCCGGTGTGCACGACGACGCCCATCTCCTCGATGGTGCGGCGCAGCGCCTCGCCGCCGCCCTCGTCCACCTGGACGGGCATCAGGCGGGGTGCGAACTCGACCACGTGGGTCTCCAGGCCGAGGCCCTTGAGCGCGCCCGCCGCCTCCAGACCGAGCAGACCGCCGCCGACCACCGCGCCGACGTTCGCGGTCGCCGCGTACGCCTCGATGGCCTCCAGGTCCTCGATGGTCCGGTAGACGAAGCAGCCCTCGGCGTCCTTGCCCTCGACCGGCGGCACGAACGGGTAGGAGCCGGTGGCCAGCACCAGGGTGTCGTAGCCGACGGTGTGGCCGGCCGCGGTGGTGACGGTCTTCGCCGCCCGGTCGATCGAGGCGACGGGGGAGGAGAGGTGCACCTCGAAGCCGTGCGTGTCGGTGAAGCCCTCCTCGGCGAGCAGCAGGTCGTCGGCGGACTTGCCGGAGAAGTACGAGGTCAGGGCGACCCGGTCGTAGGCGTGCCGGGGCTCCTCGGCGAGGACGACCACCCGGTAGCGGTCGGCGGCGCCGGTGTCGGCCAGGGCTTCCAGGAAACGGTGGCCGACCATGCCGTACCCGACCAGGACGACGGTCGGCTTGGTGGTGGTCATCGGGCTGGTGGTCATCGGGCGGGCCCTCCGGTGGTCGTGCTCTGGGTGGTGAGCAGGTGCAGCGGGTGTGCTGACAGGGCCTCGTCGCCCTCCCAGGTGCCGGCGAGGTCGCCGACGGTGCCGAGGTCGCCGAGCAGGACGCCGCCGACCAGGCGGTCGCCGCCCTGCTCGTCGCGGCGGACGATGACCTTGCGGTAGGTGCCGCGGCCGGCGTCGGCGAGCCGGACGACCCGGTCGCCGGGGCCGGCGGGGGCGGTCTCGCCGAACGCGGCGAGGTCCAGCGGCGCCGAGTCGGGGCCGGTCAGGGTGAGCCGGGTGAGCAGCCGGCTGCCCCGGTACGGGGTGTCCTGGCCGCACAGCAGCCGGGCCAGGTGGTCGGCCTGCGCGAGGGCGGGGCCGGCCAGGCCGTAGACGGTGCCGCGGTGCTCGGCGCAGTCGCCGAGGGCGTGCACCGCCGGGTCCGAGGTGCGCAGCCGGTCGTCGACGACGATGCCGCGCCGCACCTCCAGGCCGGCCGCGGCGGCGAGGCCGGTGCGCGGCCGCACCCCGGTGGCGATGACCAGGAGTTCGGCGTCCAGGCGGAAGCCGTCGGCGAGTTCGACGCCGGTGATCCGGCGGTCCTCGGTGAGCGCCGAGCGCACCCGGCACTCGGTGTGCACCTCGACGCCGAGCTCGGCGAGGTGGGCGCGGAGCAGTCCGGCGGCCTCCTCGTCGAGGTGGTGTTCCATCAGGTGCTCGCCCTGGTGGGCCAGCACCACCTGGACGCCGCGGGCGGCGAGCGCCCGGGCCGCGCTCACCCCGAGCAGTCCGCCGCCGACCACCACGGCCTGCCGGACGCCCGGCAGGTGGCCGTCGATCAGCTCGCAGTCGGCCATGGTGCGGAAGGCGAACACCCCGGTGGGGAGTTCGTGCCTCTCCCGCCCGGTCAGAGCGTCGTCGAACAGGCCGCGCAGCGGCGGCAGCACCGGGTTGGAGCCGGTCGCGAGGACCAGGCTGTCGTACCCGACGGCGGCGCCGTCGTCGCACTGCACCAGGCGGTGCTCACGGTCGATCCGGACGGCCCGGGCCCGGCGGCACTCCACCTGCGGGGGGAGTGCCGCCAGGGCCGCGATGTCCGGGGCGTAGCGGCGGGCCAGCACCTCGGCGAGCAGCACCCGGTTGTAGGGGGCGTGCTCCTCCTCGGCCAGCAGCGTCACCCGGCGCGCGCCGTGGGCGGTGAGCTGCTGGGCGAGCCGGTGGCCGGCCATACCGCCGCCGATCACCACGATCCGCGGCTCCGCTGTGCTGTCCGTCGCTGTCATGCCCTTGAGCATGCTTCCCGGAGGTTTCCCGGCCGGGGCCGCTCTGTTTCACGAGCGGAAAGTCGACCTCAGCGGCGCGCGCCGCCGGTTGTGAGCCCCCCGGTCAGGCCAGCTGGGCGGCCTGCAGCCCGGCGTACGCCCCGCCGCTGCGCAGGAGTTCGGCGTGCGAGCCGATCTCGGCGATCCGGCCGCGGTGCATCACCACGATCCGGTCGGCGTTCCTGATCGTGGAGAGCCGGTGGGCGACCACGAACACCGTCCGGCCCTCGACCAGCCGGGCCAGTGCCTGCTGCACCAGCGCCTCGGAACGGGAGTCCAGCGCGGAGGTCGCCTCGTCCAGGATCAGCACCCGCGGGTCGCGGATCAGGGCCCGGGCGATCGCGAGGCGCTGCTTCTGCCCGCCGGACAGCCGGGCGCCGCGCTCGCCGACCACGGTGTCCAGGCCCTGCGGCAGCCGGTCGATGAACTCCAGCGCGTTGGCGTCCCGCAGGGCCGCCCGCACGGTCTCCTCCGGCACGTCCTTCATTCCGTAGGTGACGTTCTCCCGGACGCTGCCCTCGAACAGGATCGACTCCTGCGGCACCACCGACAGGAACTTGCGGTAGCTGCGCAGGTCCAGCCGCTCCATGTCGGTGCCGTCCAGCAGGATCCGGCCCTCGCTCGGGCGCAGGAAGCCGATCAGCAGGTTCAGCACGGTGGACTTGCCCGCGCCGGAGCCGCCGACCAGGGCGATCGTCTCGCCCGGCCGCACGGTGAGGTCGAAGCCGCTCACCGAGGGCTCCTCGCCGCCCGGGTAGGTGTGCCCGACGCCGCGGAACTCGATCCGGCCGGTGACCTTCGCGACCTTCGCCTTGCCGGAGTTCTCCTCCAGGTCGGGCGCCTCCAGCACCTCGCCGACCGAGCGGACGGACGCCAGCCCCTTGCCGAGCTGCGGGGTCAGCGTCAGCAGCGTGGTGACCGAGCCGGTCAGGCTGGAGAAGTACGCGCTGAGCATCACCACCGCGCCCGGGGTGACGTCCAGCCAGCCGTAGTACGCGACCAGCGCCGAGCCGGCCAGGCAGCCCACCCCGATCGCGTTCAGCAGGATCCAGGCGAGCGAGCCGAACCGGCCGTTGAGCAGGTCCAGGCGCAGCCCGGCGTCCAGCACCCGGCCGAGCGTGCGGTCCACCCGGCGCAGCGCGGTCCGCTCCAGCCCGTGCGCCCGGGTGATCGGGATCAGCGTCGTCATCTCGCCGATCCGGGAGGACAACTGCTCGACCTCCTGCCGGAAGGACTCGTTCTGGCTGCGCAGCCGCTCCCGCAGCCGGACGACCAGCAGCGCCGCGGCCGGCACGATCACCAGGAACACCGGCAGGAAGGCCGGCGTCTGCACCCCGATGACGACCAGGCCGCCGGTCAGCGTGGCGATCGCGGCGAGCCCGTTGTCCGCGGTCTGCTGCGAGGCGTTCTCGATGCCCTCGACGTCGCGGATCACCTTGGCCTGCAGCACACCGGCGCTCACCCGCGAGTGGTAGCCGATCGACAGCTGCTGCATCCGGTGGCACAGCGCCGAGCGCAGCCGGGTGCCCATCCGCCGGATCGAGCCGTGCATCCAGTGCACGTACAGCAGGTGCAGCGGCAGGTTGAGCAGCAGGATCACCAGCAGCACCGCGGAGTTCCACCACAGCACCGAGATCGGCCGGTGCCGGACGACCACGTCCACGATGTTCGCGGTGATCAGCGGCAGCAGCCAGACCGGGGCGTGCTTCGCCAGGAAGACGGCCACCGCCGCGGCGACGCGGCCGCGGTCGGGCCGGAAGAGGTAGAAGAGGGTGCGGACGGGGTGCTCGCCGCGGTAGCGGTGGCTGAGCGGTCCCTGGGGCAGCGCCATGAACGGTTCCTGGGGGAGGAGTTCGGTGCGGGGGTGGCACCATCCTGGCAGTCCGGTGCCGCCCCCGGGTGGCCGGAACCGGACACCGCCGGGCCCGGCCGCGCCTCACTCCGCCGGACCGGCCGGCTCCAGCCGCACCGCGCAGGCCTTGAACTCCGGCATCCGCGACACCGGGTCCAGCGCCGGATTGGTGTGCACGTTGGCATTGGCCGCGCCCGGCCAGTGGAACGGCATGAACACGGTGTCCGGCCGGATCGCGGTGGTGAGCCGGGCGGGGGTGACGGTCCGTCCGCGCCGGCTCACCACCGCCACCCGCTCGCCGTCGCGCACCCCGAGCCGCTCGGCGAGCCTCGGGTGCAGTTCGACGAACGCACCGGGCGCGGCCGCGTTCAGCTCGGCCACCCGGCGGGTCTGCGCACCGGACTGGTACTGCGCCAGCACCCGGCCCGTGGTCAGGCGCACCGGGTACTCCTCGTCCGGCTCCTCACCCGCCGGGCGGTGCTGCACGGGCGTGAACCGGGCCCGCCCGTCCGGTGTGGCGAACCGGTCCAGGAACAGCCGCGGGGTGCCCGGGTGCTCCGCCGACGGGCACGGCCAGAACACCCCGTCCTCGGCCTCGATCCGCTCGTAGCTGATCCCCGCGTAGTCGGCGGCGCCCCCGGCCGAGGCCCGCCGCAGCTCCTCGAAGGCCTTCTCCGGCTCGGTCGGGAAGCCCTCCCCGTGGCCCAGCCGCGCGGCGAGGGCGTGCAGCACGTCCAGGTCGCTGCGCACCCCCTCCGGCGCGTCCACGGCCTTGCGGCGCAGGATGACCCGGCCCTCCAGGTTGGTCATCGTGCCGGTCTCCTCCGCCCACTGCGTCACCGGCAGCACCACGTCCGCCAGCGCCGCCGTCTCGGAGAGCACCACGTCGCTGACGGCCAGGAAGTCCAGCGACCGCAGCCGCTCGGCCACGTGCGTCGAACGCGGCGCCGACACCACCGGGTTGGAGCCCGCCAGCAGCAGCGTCCGCACCTCGGTGCCGAGCGAGTCCAGCAGCTCGTACGCGCTGCGCCCCGGCGCCGGCAGCGCGTCCGGGTCGACGCCCCACACCGCGGCCACGTGCGCCCGCGCCGCCGGGTCGTCCAACTTCCGGTAGCCGGGCAGCTGGTCGGCCTTCTGGCCGTGCTCGCGGCCGCCCTGGCCGTTGCCCTGCCCGGTGAGGCAGCCGTACCCGGCGTACGGGCGGCCCGCGTTGCCGGTGGCCAGGCACAGGTTGATCCAGGCGCTGACCGTGTCCGTGCCCTTCGCCTGCTGCTCCGGGCCGCGGGCGGTCAGCACCATGCCGGTCGCGGCGTCGCAGAACATCGACACCGCCTCCCGCAGCTGCGGCACCGGCACCCCGGTCACCGACTCGACGTGCTCGGGCCAGTGCGCCATCGCCACCGCGCGGGTCTCGGCCCAGCCGGTGGTCCGCTCGGCGATGAACTCCTCGTCGGTGCGGCCGCCGGCGACCACCAGGTGCAGCAGGCCGAGCGCCAGCGCCAGGTCGGTGCCGGGCCGCGGGGCGAGGTGCAGGTCGGCGAGCTCGGCGGTGCGGGTGCGCCGCGGGTCGACGACGATCAGCCTCCCGCCGTTCTCCTGCAGTTCGCGCAGGTAGCGGACGAAGGGCGGCATGGTCTCCGCCGGATTGCCGCCGACCAGGATCACGCAGCCCGCCCGCGGGACGTCCTCGACCGGGAACGGCAGCCCGCGGTCCAGCCCGAACGCCCGGATCCCGCCGGCCGCCGCCGAGGACATGCAGAACCGGCCGTTGTAGTCGATCGCCGAGGTGCGCAGCACCACCCGGGCGAACTTGCCCAGCAGGTACGCCTTCTCGTTGGTCAGCCCGCCGCCGCCGAACACCCCGACGGCGTCCCTGCCGTGCGCGGCGGCCGTCGCGGCGACCGCCGCGGCGATCCGGTCCAGCGCCTCGTCCCAGGAGGCCGGGCGCAGCTCGCCGCCGGTCCGTACCAGCGGCGTGGTCAGCCGGGCGCCGGGCGCCAGCACCGCGGCGGCGTTCGCGCCCTTGCCGCAGAGCGCACCCCGGTTCACCGGGAACGCGGGCCGCTCCACCACGGCGACCGGGACGGGCCCGCCGGTGCGGCGCAGCCCCATGCCGCACTGCAGCGCGCAGTACGGGCAGTGGGTGTCGGTGGCGGCATCGTTCATGTCCCCACCGTGCTACGGCGCTGTTTCGCCGCCGCGGCCCGCAGGTTACGGCCCCCGCACACCGACCTCACCGGCCCGCCGAACGGCTGTGAGGCGGCCGTCCCGGCCTCTCAGCGGGGCGGCCGGCGGCTGTGAGGCCCGGGAAACCAGTCGTGACCACCGGGCAACGGCGGGGAAACAGCGGTGGGTGACGCTGGAGCGCATGACGCCGATCCCCACCCTCGCCGCCGCCCCCACGCCGCAGGCGACCCGGCGGGCTGCTCCGCCCCGGGCCGCCGCCCTGCGGGTCCTGCACGCGCCCCGCCGCCCGGCCCTGGTGCTGGTCGCGCACGGCTCCCGCGACCCCGCCGCCGGAGCGGAGATCGCCCGCCTGCTGGACCGGCTGCGCGCCGCGAGACCCGAACTCGACGTCCGGCTCGGCCACCTCGGCCTCAACGCCCCGCTGCTGCCCGAGGTGCTGGACACCCTGAGCGGCCCGGCCGTCCTCGTCCCGCTGCTGCTCGGCCGCGGCTACCACGCCAAGGTCGACATCCCCGCCGCCCTCGCCGCCGCCCCGCAGGTCAGCGGCGCGGTCGCGGCCCCGCTCGGCCCGCACCCGCTGCTCGCCGAGGCCCTCGCCGCCCGGCTCGCCGAGGCCGGCTGGCGCCGCGGCGCCGACGGCCGCGACGCCGTCGTCCTCGCCGCCTCCGGCTCCCGCGACGCGGACGCCGCCCTCGACACCCAGGAGCAGGCGCGCCTGCTCGCCCTCCGCCTCGGCGTGCCCGTCCACCCCGGCTACGTCGCCGCGGGCGGCCCCAGCGTCGCCGAGACCGTGGCCCGCCTCACCGCCGAGGGCCGCCGCCCCGCCGTGGCCGGCTACTTCACCGCCCCCGGCGACTTCGCCCGCCTCGCGGCCGCCGCCGGCGCCCCCCTCGCCTCCGCCCCGCTCGGAGCCCACGACGCCGTCGTCCGGCTCGTCCTGGAGCGCTACCGCAGCTGCGTCCCGGCGCTCCTCCCCACCGCCGCCTGACACCTCGGGCACGCCCGTCAGGGCCCGGTGCGCGACTCCCCACCGCTGTGCGAGAGTTGCCCGCATGGCCGCCCCCAGAAGCGCCGACTCCGCCGCCGCGCCCGTCCGCCTGCCCGACGTCCTCCGCTTCCTCACCGAGATCGTCGCCTGGGTCGCCGCCCCCTGGGCGCTCGCCGGCGTCTCGCCCTGGCTCTCCGCCGTGGCCCTGCTCGTCCTGATTGGCCTGCCCGCCGTCCTCGCCACCCCCGGCGACAAGACCCAGGTGCTCGTTCCCGTCCCCGGGTACGTCACCGTCGGCCTCGTCCTGCTGGAGCTGGCCGCCGCCGTCGCCGGCGCCTGGGCGGTCTGGCCCGCGTGGGCGGCCGTCCCGGTGACCGTCCTCGCCGCCGCCTGCCTGGTCACCGAACAGCCCCGGTGGCGCCGACTCCTGGCCACCCGGCCGTAGCGCGGCGCATCCCTGGATGTCGGTCAGCGGGCGTACCGTGGCGGGTATATGGACGACACCACGCCGTACGACCCCGCCGCCGAGGCCCGCTGGGTGCCCGAGCCGGACAAGCGCCCCGGCCGCACCGCCTTCCAGCGCGACCGCGCCCGGGTGCTCCACTCCGCCGCGCTGCGCCGGCTCGCCGGCACCACCCAGGTGGTCGCCCCGCTGCAGAGCGACTTCCCGCGGACGAGACTGACCCACTCCCTGGAGTGCGCCCAGGTCGGCCGCGAGCTCGGCGCCGCCCTCGGCTGCGACCCGGACCTCGTGGAGACCGGCTGCCTCGCCCACGACCTCGGCCACCCGCCGTTCGGCCACACCGGCGAGGAGGCCCTCGACCAGGCGGCCCGCGAGTGCGGCGGCTTCGAGGGCAACGCCCAGTCGCTGCGCATCCTGACCCGCCTGGAGCCCAAGCGCTTCGCCCCGGCCGACGAGAGCCTCGCCCGGCTCGCCCCCCGGCCCGGCCGCAGCGTCGGCCTCAACCTCACCCGCGCCGCGCTGGACGCCGCCACCAAGTACCCGTGGGCGCGCGGCCGGCACCCCGCCGACCCGTCCTCCACCAAGTACGGCGTGTACGGCGACGACCTGCCGGTCTTCCGCTGGCTGCGGGCCGGCGCGCCGGACGGCCGCAAGTGCTTCGAGGCCACCGTGATGGACTGGTCCGACGACGTCGCCTACTCCACCCACGACGTCGAGGACGGCCTGCAGGCCGGCCACATCGAGCCGGCCGCGCTGCGCTCCGCCGAGGAGCGCACCGAACTCTTCAAGATCGCCGAGCGGTACGCCCCGGACGCCGCCCCCGCCGAGTTCGCGGAGGCCCTGGACCGCCTGCAGGCGCAGGACTGGTGGCCGCGCGGCTACGACGGCAGCGCCCGCTCCCGGGCCGGCCTCAAGGACCTCACCTCCCAGCTCATCGGCCGGTTCTGCCTGGCCGCCGAGCAGGCCACCCGGGCCCGCTACGGCCCCGGCCGGCTCACCCGGTACGCCGCCGAGCTGGTCGTGCCCCGGCCGGTCCGGCTGGAGTGCGCGGTGCTCAAGGCGGTCGCCGTCCGCTACGTCATGCAGCGCGACGAGCAGGCCCAGCTCCGCTCCCGGCAGCGGATCGTCATCGCCGAGCTCGCCGACGCGCTCACCCGCGGCGCCCCGCACGGCCTCGACCCGGTCTTCGCCGCCGTGTACGAGGAGGCCGAGGACGACCGGGCCGCGCTGCGCGCCGTGATCGACCAGATCGCCGTCCTCACCGACGCCTCCGCCCTCGCCCTGCACGCCCGGCTCGTCCTGCACCGCTGACCCCGCCGTTCCCGCCCGGTCGCCTACACTTCACGGGTGGCCGGGCGGATCAGGGACGAGGATGTGCAGGCGGTGCGCAGCGCACTGCCGATCGACGCCGTGGTCGGCGACTACGTGCAGCTCGTCAACGGTGGCGGTGCGCAGCTGAAGGGCGTCTGCCCCTTCCACGACGAGAAGTCCGCCTCGTTCTACGTGCACCCCGGCAAGGGCGTCTTCAACTGCTTCGGCTGCGGCGAGGCCGGCGACACCATCTCCTTCCTGATGAAGATCGAGCACTGCTCGTTCGCCGAGGCCGTCGAGCGGATGGCCGCCCAGGCCGGCATCACCCTGCGCTACGAGGAGGGCGGCTACTCGCCGCGCCACCAGCAGGGCGAGCGGACCCGCCTGGTCGAGGCGCACAAGGCCGCCGCCGCCTGGTACGAGGAGCAGCTCGCCTCCCCGGAGGCCGAGATCGGCCGGCGCTTCCTCGCCGAGCGCGGCTTCGACGAGGCGGCCGCCAAGCACTTCGGCGTGGGCTACGCCCCGGTCGGCTGGGAGCACCTCGTCCGGTACCTGCGCGGCAAGGGCTTCACCGACAAGGAGATCCTGCTCGGCGGCCTCGCCTCGAAGGGGCAGCGCGGCGGCCTGATCGACCGCTTCCGCGGCCGGCTGATCTGGCCGATCCGGGACACCGCCGGCGAGGTCATCGGCTTCGGCGCGCGCCGGCTGCGCGAGGACGACAACGGCCCCAAGTACCTCAACACCCCCGAGACGCCGCTCTACAAGAAGTCCCAGGTCCTGTACGGCATCGACCTGGCCCGCAAGGAGATCGCCAAGTCCGGCCGGGCGGTGGTCGTCGAGGGCTACACCGATGTGATGGCCTGCCACCTCGCAGGCGTGGAGACCGCGGTGGCCACCTGTGGCACCTCCTTCGGCGAGGAGCACATCAAGGTGATCCGCCGCTTCCTGATGGACACCTCCCACACCGCCAATGGTTTGGGGCGCGGAGAGACGGTCTTCACCTTCGACGGCGACGCCGCCGGGCAGAAGGCCGCGCTGCGCGCCTTCGAGGACGACCAGAAGTTCGCCGCCCGCACCTCGATCGCCATCACCCCCGGCGGCATGGACCCGTGCGAGCTGCGCCTGGCCAAGGGCGACGACGCGGTCCGCGAGCTGATCGAGAACCCCGTCCCGCTCTTCGAGTTCGCGCTCCGGCAGGCCGTCGCCCGGCACCGGGTGGACACCGCGGAGGGCCGCGCCGCCGCCCTGGAGGAGGCCTCCCGGATCATCGTCCGGATCAAGGACCGCTCCATCCAGCACGAGTACGCCGTCCAGCTGGCCGGCATGCTCGGCATCCTCGACGAGCAGTTCGTCGTCCGCCGAATCGGCCAACTCGCCCGCTGGCAGCGGGAGAACCAGCAGAACGGGCAGACCCGCCCGGCCGCCCGCCGGGGCGAGAGCGCGCCGCAGCCCGTCCGCCCCGCGCAGCCCGCGTACCGGCTGAACCCTCGCGACCCGGCCCAGTTCGTCGAGCGCGAGCTGATCAAACTCGCCCTCCAGCACCCCGAGTTGGTCAGCCCCGCGTTCGACCAGTACGGCGAGGACGAGTTCCCCACCCCGCCGTACCAGGCCGTCCGCCGGGCGATCGGCCAGGCCGGCGGCGCGGCCTACGGCGCGGCCCTGCCGGACTTCACCGGCGCCGTCCGCGAGGCCTGCCCCGACGACGACGTCCGCCGCCTCGTCCTGGAGCTGACGGTCGAGCCGATCCGCTCCCGGCGCAAGGCCGACGAGATCTACGCCGGCGAGTTCCTGGTCAAGCTCCGCCTGCAGGCCGTCGACCGGCGGGTCGCCGAGGCCCGCGGCCACCTCCAGCGGCTCGGCAGCCGCGCCTCCGCCGAGGAGGTCAACGCCGTGCAGAGCGAGCTGTACGCCCTCCAGCAGTACGGTCACCAGCTCCGCTCCCGCGGCTCCGCCGCCCTGTAGACACCCCGGGCTGTCCGTACATCTTCACGAAAGCGCTGCACGAGTCTCGGCCCCGGGTGTGGCGTGGCCCACACTGGTGGGTATCCCAGTCCCGTGTGGCGCGGCGTCCCCCAGCTGCCGCGCGCGGCCCCGAAGGGATTCCCGTGGAGCTAGCAGCAGCCCGCCGGCCCCAGGCCGTCGCCCCCGACGACGGCACCGTGCACGACCGCGCCGCCGGCCCGCCCGACGCGGAGAGCCGGGTGCCCCCACAGGCCGGCCCGCCGGGGGCCGAGGACGCCCCGCACGCGCCCGAACCGGCCGCCGGGGCCGACCGGAGCGCCGACGCCGCCGAGGAGCGGGACACCGAGGCCCGTACCCCCCTGCCTGCCCTGGACGACGCCACCGGCCCCGCCGCCGACCTGTTCCGCCAGTACCTGCGCGAAATCGGCCGGATCCGGCTGCTCACCGCCGAGGAGGAGGTCGACCTGGCCTGCCGGATCGAGGCCGGGCTGTTCGCCGAGGAGGCCCTGGACCGCGCCGCCGCCGGCGGCGAGCCCCTGGACGGCACCCTCGCCGGCGACCTCGACCGCCTGGTGGTGATCGGCCGGATCGCCAAACGCCGCCTGATCGAGGCCAACCTCCGCCTGGTGGTCTCGGTCGCCAAGCGGTACGTCGGCCGCGGCCTGACCCTGCTCGACCTCGTCCAGGAGGGCAACCTCGGCCTGATCCGCGCCGTCGAGAAGTTCGACTACGCCCGCGGCTACAAGTTCTCCACCTACGCGACCTGGTGGATCCGCCAGGCGATGAGCCGGGCGCTGGCCGACCAGGCCCGCACCATCCGCGTCCCGGTGCACGTGGTGGAGCAGATCAACCGGGTGCTGCGGGTGCAGCGGACGATGCTCCAGGAGCACGGCCGGGAGCCCACCGCGGCCGAGGTCGGGCTGGCCGTGCAGCTGCCCGCGGAACGGGTCCGCGAGGTGCTGCGGCTCGCCCAGGAGCCGGTCTCGCTGCACACCCCGGTCGGCGAGGAGGACGACGTCGCGCTCGGCGACCTGATCGAGGACGCCGACGCCGCCTCGCCCGCGGAGAGCGCCGCCCTGCTGCTGCTCCGCGAGCACTTGGACGCCGTCCTCGCCACCCTCGGCGAGCGGGAGCGCCAGGTCGCCCGGCTGCGCTACGGCCTGGACGACGGCCGGCCGCGCACCCTGGAGGAGATCGGCACGCTGTTCGGCGTCACCCGGGAGCGGATCCGGCAGATCGAGTCCAAGGCGCTCGGCAAGCTCCGCGCGCACGCCTACGCCGACCAGCTCCGCGCCTACCTCGACTGACCGACCGACCGGCTGCCCGACCGGCTGCCCGCCGGGCCCTCAGCCGGTGGTGGCCGTCTCCGGGTGGATCTGCTCGCGGACCGCCTTGAACTGCTGGCGCACCGCGTTGCCGATCGGCAGGTCCTGGTCCGGGTCGGGGGTCAGCGTCACCACCTCGGGCAGCTCCCACTGCGGGGGCTCCGGGGTGCGGGCCAGCGCCCAGGCGGCCTGCCGCGCCGCGCCGCGCGCCGCGTGCGCCCCGGGCGGCGGGATCACCACCGGCACGCCGAACAGCTGGCGTGCCACCTCCCGGACGGCCGGCAGCCGCCCGACCGCGCCCAGCAGGAACACCCGGCCGACCGGGACGCCGTGCCCGCGCAGCACGTCCAGCGCCTCGGCGACGTTGCACAGCATGCCCTCGACGGCGGCCCGGGCCAGGTGCTGAGGGCCCATCGACTCGGCCCGAAGCCCCGTCAGGGTGCCCGCCGCATGCGGCAGTTTCGGGGTGCGCTCGCCGTCCAGGTAGGGCAGCAGCACCAGCCCGTACGACCCGGGGGAGGACTGCAGCGCGAGGTCGCTCAGCGCCTCCAGGTCGCAGCCGAGCATCGCGGCGGTCGAGCGCAGCACCTGGGCGGCGTTCAGGGTGCCGGCCATCGGCAGGTGACGGCCGGTGGCGTCGGCGAAGGAGGAGATCGCGCCGGTGACGTCGACCACGGCCTGCTCGTGCACGGCGAAGATGGTGCCGTTGCCGCCGAGCGAGACCACCGCGTCGCCGGGGCGCAGGCCGAGGCCCAGCGCGGCGGCCATGTTGTCGCCGGTGCCGGCCGAGATCAGCAGCCCCTCGGGGGTGTGCCCAGCGGGCTCGGCCGGGCCGAGCACGTCCGGGACGCGTAGTTCGTGGCCGATCGCGAGCTTGATCAGGTCCTGCCGGTACTCGCCGGTGACCGGCGACCAGTAGCCGGTGCCGGAGGCGTCGCCGCGGTCGGTGGTGCGCCGCCTGGGGTGGCCGAGCAGCTGCCAGATCAGCCAGTCGTGCGGCAGCAGCACCTCGGCGATCCGCTTCGCCGACACCGGCTCGAACTCGGCCAGCCAGCGCAGCTTGGCGATGGTGTACGTGGGGGAGGGCACCGACCCGATCGCCTCCACCCACGGGGCCGGGCCGCCGAGCGCGTCGATGAGCGCGGCGGCGGCACCGGCCGAGCGGGGGTCGTTCCACAGCAGTGCGGGGCGGACCAGCACCCCGCCCGCGTCGAGTCCGATCAGGCCGTGCTGCTGGGCCGAGACGCCGATCGCGGTGACGCCCTCCAGCAGGCCCCCGGTGGCCGCGTCGCCGAGCGAGTGCAGCCAGGTCTGCGGATCCACCTCGGTGCCGCGGGCGTCGGCCCCCTCCGGGAGCGGGTGCGGGGCCTTTCCGTCCCGCAGCACGGCACCGGTCTCGGCGTCGCACGCGACGATCCTGGTGCGAGTGGTGGAACTGTCGATGCCCGCAACGATGGCCATGATGCGATCATGCCTCAGCCGACGGCCCCGGCGCGGGCGGCCGCGTCAAGTGTTGCCCAGTCGGTACAGGATCCGCGGAGATCCGGTGTGCGCCCGCCGCTACGGGCGGACGGTGCCCCAGCTGTCGTCCGTCGCGTGCTGGCGCTGGAACGCCGAGACCCGGTCGGTGACGGCGTTCGGCAGCTTGTCGCCGACCTTGTCCGCGACCGCCCCGGCCGCCTTGCCGGCCACCTGGCCGGCCTGCTGCTTGGCCTTGCCCGCGGCGTCCTGGACCTTCGGATTCTGCGAGACCTTCTGGGCGGTCCGGACGATCTGTTCGTACCGCTGCCGGCCCGCCTTGGCGCCGAGGACGTAGCCGACCCCGACCCCCATGATGAACGTCACCTTCCACATGCTCTGCTCTCCGCCCTTCCACACGGTCGTCTGCCGCGTTGCGCCTACCCGTCGTGCCCGGCGGCGAACCGCCCCGGCGGCGGCTGCCCGCAGGGCCGGGTGCCCGCCGTGCACCAGCATCCCCGGCCGCGCGGACGGGCGCGCGCGGGGCGCGCCGGGCGGGGGCACCGGCCTGCCCCGGCGGGCGCCCGGCGAAAGCGATTGGCGGAGCACCCCCCTCAGTGCGCTAATGTATGTCCCGCAGCGAGCGCCGAGAGCCCGGGAGATCCGGGGGTCGAGGCGGAAGCTCGATCCCCCATAGCTCAATTGGCAGAGCAGCCGACTGTTAATCGGCAGGTTATTGGTTCGAGTCCAATTGGGGGAGCTCCGGGACGGCCTTCACGGTCTCCCGTTCGTTTGCGGTACCAGCAGTCCCCCATAGCTCAATTGGCAGAGCAGCCGACTGTTAATCGGCAGGTTATTGGTTCGAGTCCAATTGGGGGAGCTTCACCCGGAGTGCCGGGTGATCAGCGCAGAGCGAAGGCCCTTCGGTGCAGCCGAGGGGTTTTCGTGTTTCCCGGGCGCTTTCCGGCCGCCGCCGGGCCGGCTCAGGCGGTCGCCCGCCGGTAGAGCGCGGCCACCCGGTCGTCGAAGGTCACGCTGTACGAGACCTCGTCCTCGTAGCCGCCCTGCTGGTAGCCGCCGATCACACCGACCACCGTGCCGTCCGTGGTCAGCCAGGGGCTGCCGCTGGTGCCCACGCTGTAGCCGGTGCAGCGGAAGCTCTCCTGGGTGGGGCTCTGCGAGGCCGTCCGGGTGGCGCAGGTGATCGGCTCCTCGCTGTCGTTGGGGTAGCCGGTGACCGCGACCGGCAGGCCGAAGCCGCGGCCGGTGCCGAGCCGGTTGCCGCCGAGCACGTCCTCGATCTCCTCGCCGTCGACGTCGGCGACGGTGAGGAAGGCCACGTCGTACTCCGGGTCCTCGGAGGCCGTCCAGTGCTCGTCGACGGTGATCGCGGTGAGCGGCCAGATGCCGTAGGGGGTGCGGCCGTCGCGGAAGCCGGGGGCGAAGACCAGGCCCTGCTCGCGGCCCCGGTCCAGGGTCTCCACGCAGTGCGCGGCGGTCACCAGCGTGTTGTGCCCGGGGCTGCTGACCACGCTGGCGGTGCACATCCGGGGGCCGTCGGCGCTGCCGAGGAAGAGCGCGCCGATCCGGTCGCTCGCCGCGTCCCGGGGTGCCGGGTGGGAGCTGGGGGTCTCGGGTCCACCGCCGGGCCAGGCGCAGGCGGCGGCCGTCAGCTGGACGGCCGCGAGCAGCAGTGCCAGGGCGCCGGTGCGCCGCCTGCGTGCCATCGCCTGTCTCGCTTCCCTCGCCGCCGAGCCGCGGATGCGGGCCCCCGCAAGATCTAATCAGGACCCTCCGGGGCGGCGCCAGAGATGGCGGCGGGGCCGGGCGCGGCCGGTCACGGGGAGCGGGCGGGGCCGGCGGAGGTGCGCGGGCGTACCCGGATGCGCACCCGGCGCGCATTCCGGTTGATCGACCGGCTATGCTGCCGGTGACGGCCCTGAGGGGCCGTCTGCTGCTGCAAGGGCCTTCGCGCCGACGCGGCAGGCCGGATCGGGGGGCGGTAGCTCAGCCGGTTAGAGCAGGGGACTCATAATCCCTTGGTCGTGGGTTCGAGTCCCACCCGCCCTACCTCCGGCCCGACGGCCTTTCAGGCCAGTAGGGCGCCTGAGCAGCCAAAACGTCCAAGCCGGTGACTCCCACTCTAGAGCACGGCGCTGTCCGCGAGCCGCGCACCACGCCGGGATTCACTCGCCCGTGGACGTGGGTGGAGACCGCTGCCGGACGCCCCGCCGTCGGACGCCGGTGCGCGTCTGCTTATGCTCGCGGCTCCGTGGGGCCGGCACTGGGCCGGCCGGTGGGTCGAGGAGCTGGCCGTGGACCGTCGTCGGGTGTGGTGGATCGCCGGAGGTGCCGGTACGGCGCTGGTCGCGGGCGGTCTGACGGTGGCACTGTGGCCCTCGGACGAGCCGGAGCCGCTGCCCGTCCGGGCGCGGCAGTACACCGATGTGCGGGCCTGTCTGCTGACCGGCGCGCAGGGGCTCGCCGCGGCCGAGGTGAAGCCGGTCTGGGCCGGCATGCAGGACGCGTCGGCAGCCAAGCACTCCCAGGTCTCCTGGTTGAAGGCTCCGCGGGCCACCACCGGCCCCGAGGCGGTGCCGTACGCGAACACCCTCGTCCAGCAGAAGTGCTCGATGGTCCTGGCCGCCGAGGACGTGCCCGCGCAGGCGCTGGCGTCCGTGGCCGACGCGAACCCCGGCGTGCGGTTCGTCGTGGTCGGAACGGCGCAGGTCAGGGCGAATCTGACGGTGATTCCGGTGGGCGCGGACGTCCGTGCGGCCGTCGAGAAGGCGGTCGCGGACGTCGACTGAGGGTGCGTCGGAGGAATCTGTTCCGCATCGGTTGTGAGGGAACCGTGCCGACCAAAACGGTCATGTGGAGCACTTGACCATATGTAGACAAAGAAACCTGGAAGATCATTGATCTTCTTTGGGCATCTCCTGTGGACTGCGCACGTTTATCTCGCGCTTACCTGGGGACTCTCATGCCCGCTCGCCGTACCCGGCCCTCCCGCCGAGCTCTCGCCATCCGCCGTCGGGTGCTGCGACTGCTGACGATGCTCACCGTGGCGGCGGTGTTCCTGGTGCCGACGACCGAGCAGGCGATGGCACAGGACATGACCCTGCCGCCGCTGTCGATGCAGCCGCTGCGGAACCTGGCGGCCTGGCTGACCGGCGGCGACCCCGACTGGGGCGACCTGCCGCACCAGCAGGGCGGCACCGCAGCCGGTCGCGGTCACCGCACGTCCGCGGCGCAGACGCACGCGGGCGGCGGTGCCGGTTCGAAGGCGGGCAAGGGCCTCGGCGAGCTGCCCCGGTACGAGCCGTTCGCCCGCAAGGCGGCCGGCGGCGCGAGCGCCGGCACGAAGAAGGGCTTCAACGCCGCGACGAGCCGGCGAATAGCCGCCAAGTCGACCGCCGACACCGACTGGTACGAGAACGCGGACGGCACCGTCAGCCGCAAGGTCTCCGACGGCCCGCTCAACTACCGGGACGCCAAGGGCGTCTGGCAGCCGATCGACACCGGCCTCGCCCAGGGCGGCGGCCGCTGGCGCCAGAAGGCCAACGCGCTCGGCGTCGACTTCGCCGCCCAGTCCGCCGACCGGGCCGTCGCCACGCTCTCCACCGACGCGAACCACAGCGTGTCGTACGGCCTCAAGGGCGCGGCACAGGTGACGGGCACGGCCTCGGGACAGACCGTCAACTACCCGGCCGTCCTGCCCGACACCGACCTCCAGCTGACCTCGGCCGCCACCGGCCTCAAGGAGTCGGTCGTCCTGCGCTCGGCCAAGGCCGGCAACACCTGGGACTTCCCGCTCGACCTCAAGGGCCTCACCCCCTCGCTGAACGCCGACGGCGGCGTCGACCTCAAGGACGCCAAGGGCACGGTCACCGCGACCATCCCGGCGCCCTACGCCTTCGACTCGAAGATCGACCCGGTCTCCGGTGACCGGGCCACCACCCACGCCGTCACCTACCGGCTGGTCACCGACGGGGCCACCCCGGTGCTGCGGATGACCCTGGACGCCCGCTGGCTCAACGACCCGGCCCGCGTCTTCCCGGTCACCGTCGACCCGAGCGTCTCGGTCTGGGACAAGATCCGCTCCACCTACGCCGAGTCCAACTTCCCGACCGGCGACCACTCGAACGAGCAGTTCATCAAGGTCGGCTCCTACGACTCCGGCACCCACTCCGCGAACTCCTTCGTCCAGGAGTGGCGCAAGACCTTCGACAGCTCCGGCGTCTCGCTGATCTCCGCGCACCTGTGGCTCTACGACGTCTGGGCCTCCACCTGCACCCCGGAGACCTTCTACGTCGCCCAGGTCACCCAGGACTGGACGCCCAGCAGCGTCACCAGCTACCCCGGCCCCAACCACGGCGGCGCGATCGGCAGTCTCACCCCGACCGTCAACAACGCCTGCCACAACACCACCGGCAGCCCCACCGGCGGCGACTGGGTCACCGTCTCGCTGGACACCGCGTCGATCCAGAACTGGGCCAACGGCACCACCGCCGACTACGGCCTGGCCGTCTACGCCCCCACCACGGACAACCTGCACTGGAAGCAGTTCGCCTCCATCGCCAACCCCGGCGTCGAGCCGTACGTCGTCTACGACTACACCGGCAACCTCGCGCCGCAGGTCGAAGCGACCTTCCCGCAGAACAACGCCCCCGTCACCACGCTCACCCCCGAACTGCAGGCCTTCGCCGACGACGACGGCGCCGCCTCCTCCCTGCAGTACCAGTTCCAGGTCTACGACCCCGCAGGAACCAAGGTCGCCGACTCCGGGCTCGTCGCCGGCGCCGGCTGGACGGTGCCGGCCGGCAAGCTGAAGTGGGGCCAGACCTACTACTGGGAGGCCCAGGCCTACGACGGCCAGCTGTACTCGGCGGGCTCGCCCTGGTCGGCGTTCACCGCGCAGGTCCCGCAGCCGCTGATCACCTCCACGCTCTCGCAGAACGGCGACGCCCGCGGCTTCGACCCCGCCATCGGCAACTTCACCAAGGAGGTGACCGACGCCGAGGTCAACACCTCCGGTCCCAGCCTCGACGTGGTCCGCGACTACAACTCGCGCGACTTCCGTACCGCCGGCGCCTTCGGCTCCGGATGGTCGAGCATCTTCGACGCCAAGGCCACCGAGCAGCGCGACGCGGCCGGCAACCTCGTCGGCGTCACCGTCACCTACCCGCAGGGCTCCCAGGTCGGCTTCGGCCGCAACTCCGACGGGACCTTCTCCCCGCCGCAGGGCCGCTTCGCCAGCCTGCGCGCCGTCACCGGCGGCTACACCCTCACCGACAAGAACGCCACGGTCTACACCTTCACCCAGGCACTGACCGGCAGCTACGGCATCACCTCCGTCGCGGACGCCGCCGGCCGCGCGGTCACCTTCACCTGGACGGCCGGACACGTCACCACCATGGCGTCCGCGGTCTCCCAGCGCTCCCTCAACCTGACCTGGTCCACCCCGGCCGGCGCCGCCAACGCGCACGTCGCCACCGTCGTCACCGACCCGGTCACCCCCGGCACCCCCGCCTCGGCGCTCACCTGGACCTACACGTACAGCGGTGATCAGCTCAGCAAGGTCTGCTCGCCGACCGACACCGCCACCTGCAGCCAGTACGGCTACACCAGCGGCTCGCAGTTCCAGACCCAGGTCCTCGACGTCGGTGCCTCCTCGCTCTGGCAGTTCAACGAGGCGAGCGGCTCCACCGCGCTCAGCAGCGTCGGCCTGAACGAGGGCTCCGACAACGCCACCTACAGCAACGTCACCCTCGGGCAGGGCGGCCCGCTCGCGGGCAGCACCGCCACCGGCGCCGGATTCAACGGCACCAGCTCCTACGTCGAGCTGCCCGCCGGCCTCGCCGCAGGCGCGACCCAGCTGTCGATGTCCATGTGGTTCAAGACCACGAGCAGCACGGCCGGCGTGCTGTTCTCCTACTCCACGCTGCCGATCAGCGCCGGCTCCAGCCTGGCCCAGTACACCCCGTCGATCTACCTCGACAACCACGGCCGGGTCAACGCCGAGTTCTGGTACTCCGGCCAGGTCCACCCGATCATCAGCAGTCCCGTCAACGACGGTAACTGGCACCAGGTCGTGCTCTCCGGCGCCGGCTCCACCCAGTCGCTCTACCTCGACGGCGCCAAGGTCGGCACCAACACCGGCATGATCTCCTACAGCGGCGGCTACACCAGCTCCCTGCAGGGCCACACCTACATCGGCGCCGGCTTCCTCGGCGGCGTCTGGCCGGACGAGCCGAACTACTCGACCACGTCCAACACCGGCCGGGCCACCTACTTCAACGGCACCATCGCGCAGGCCGCCTTCTACCCGAAGGGCCTCACGGCCGAGCAGGTCGCCTCCGTCTACAACGCCGGCAAGAACCCCGCCCAGCTGCTCACCTCGATGACCCGCCCCTCGGGCAAGCAGTTCGCCCAGGTCGTCTACGACACCAACGCCGCCCGGGTCTCCCAGGTCACCGACGCGAACGGCGGCCAGTGGCAGATCGGCACGCCGGCCATCGCCGGCTCCAGCCAGGTCTACCGCTCCTCCGTCCTGGGCGCGGCGCCCGCCGGGTACTGGCGCCTCGGCGACGGCGTCGGCGCGAGCCAGGCCTGGGACGAGGTGAACTACGGCAAGGCCACGTACGCCAACGTGACCCTCGGCCAGGGCGGCCCGTTCGCGGACACCCCGGCCGCGAAGTTCAACGGCAGCTCCTCGTACGTCCAGCTGCCGAACACCACCGTGGTCGGCACCGGGCCGCAGTCCGTCGAGCTGTGGTTCAACCACCCGGCGGGCAACACCTCCGGCGGCGTCCTCTTCGACTACGCGGGCGCCTCGCTGACCGGCGGCTCTCCCGCCTCCAACTCCTACGTCCCCGCGCTGTACGTGGGCACCGACGGCAAGCTCCGCGGCCGCTTCTGGGGCTTCGGGTACGTGACGACCGGCGGCAACGTCAACGACGGCAAGTGGCACCACGTGGTGCTCTCGGCCTCGAAGACCTCCGAGACGATGTACCTCGACGGCAACGCCGTCGGAACGTCGACCGGCACCTTCACCGCCAGCAACTCCCAGTACGTCTACATCGGCGCCGGTGAGGCCGCCGGCTGGCCGTCCGCCCCGACCAACACCCTCGGATACTTCCCCGGCTCGATCGCCGAGGCCGCCTTCTACCGCACCCAGCTGAGTGGCAACGACGTCGCCGCGCACTGGCAGGCCGGCCAGAACTCCGGCGGCCTCGCCCCGGTCGAGACGGTCAATGTCACCGAGCCCGGCGGCCGGACGCTCGTCCACCAGTACGACCCCAACAACGGCTACCGCACTGTCGCCGAGACCGACGGCGACGGCAACCGCACCAGCTACGGCTACGACAGCGGCGGTTTCCTCTACACCGTCACCGACCCCAACGGGAACGTCACCACCACCGGCCACGACGTCCGCGGCAACACGGTGTCCACCACGAGCTGCCAGAACCAGGCCGCGGGCACGTGCTCCACCCGGTACTACTCCTACTGGCCGGACGCCACCACGGCCGTCCTGACCACTGCCGACCCGCGCAACGACGTCCTGCTGACGGTGCGCGACCCGCGCTCCTCCTCGGCGACCGACAACACCTACCTCACCACCTACGGCTACGACGCGGCCGGCAACCGCACCACCATCACCGGCCCGCCCGTGCCCGGCTTCCCCGGCGGCCGCACCACCACGACCACCTTCAGCGACGGCACCGCCGCCTACCCGGCCGCGGACAGCGGCAACGTGCCCGCCGGCCTGGCGGTCAAGGCGACCTCGCCCGGCGGCGCGACCAACACCATCGCCTACCTCCACAACGGTGACGTCGACTCCACCGTGGACGCCGCCGGCCTGAAGACCACCTACACCTACGACGGCGTCGGCCGACCCCTCTCCAAGACCGTCCTCTCCGACACCTACCCCGCCGGCCTGAGGACCGGCTACACCTACGACGGCCTCGGCCAGGTCGTCCAGGAGACCAGCCCCGCCATCACCGACCAGGTCACCGGCGCGACCCACACCCCCCGGACGACGACCGTCTTCGACACCGACGGCAACGTCACCTCGCAGACCGTCGCCGACACCACCGGCGGCGACGCACCGCGCACCGAGACGACCGCGTACGACCAGTGGAACCACGTCCTGAGCCGCACCGACGCCAACGGCAACGCGGGCTACGGCAACGGGGCCACCACCACCTACACCTACGACAGCAACGGCAACCTGGCGCAGGAGACCGACCCGGCCGGCAACGCCCTCAAGTACACCTACAACAGCGACGGCCAGCTGCTCACCCAGAGCCTGCTCAACTACACCGGCGACCCGCTCAACCCGTCCGCCGGGAGCACCCTCGTCGAGTCCTCGCGGGCCTACGACCCGGCCGGCCGCCTCGCGTCCGTCACCGACTCGATGGGCAACACCACCGCGTACACGTACACCGACGACGGCCTGACGGCGACGGTGGTGCGCAGCGACTCCACCGGCAGCAACCGCTTCACCCTGCAGTCCAACGTCTACGACTCGGCCGGCAATCTCACCCGGCAGACCACGGGCAACGGCGCCACCGTGACCGACTACCAGGTCGACGCCGCCTCACGGAACACCGGCACCACGCTCGACCCCTCCGGGGCCGCCCGCACCACCGCCGTCTCCTACACCCCGGACGACCTGGTCGCGACCACGCACGAGTACGACGCGTCCGGCTACGACCGCACCACCACCTCGGGCTACGACAACGCCGGCCGCCTCACCAGCAGCACCCTGCACGGCGACGCCTCCGGTCACCCCAACGGCTGGTGGAAGCTCGACCAGACCTCCGGCACGACCGTCACCGACAACTCCGGCACCGGCAACACCGCCGCCGCCAGCGGCGTCACCTGGGCCACCGACGGCAACGGCGTGACCAGCGCCAAGTTCACCTCCACCGCCGGGCAGCAGATCGCCACCAACGGGCCGGTCCTCAACACCACCGGCTCCTACACGGTCTCCGCCTGGGTCAACCTCTCCTCGCTGCCCACCGGAAACGCGGCGGTCGTCGCCCAGTCCGGCACCAAGAACAGCGAGTTCGTGCTCGGCTACCACCCGACCGGCACCGGCACCGCCGTGTGGACGCTGTGGAACGTCAGCACCGACGCCGCCGGCCCCGCCTTCATGTACGCCTCGTCCACCGCCGCGCCGGTCGCCAACACCTGGACCCACCTGGTCGGCGTCTACGACCCGTCCGGCGGCAGCATGAAGCTGTACGTCAACGGCGCCCTCGCGGGCAGCACCACCAACTCCGCCCCCTGGCAGGCCGCCGGCCAGCTCACCATCGGCCGCGACCTGTGGCAGGGCAACCCCACCGACCTGCTCCCCGGCCAGGTGTCGAACGTTCAGGTCTACCAGCGCGCGGTGTCCGCCGGCGAGGCGCAGACCCTGTACACCAACGGCCGCACCGGCGGCACCGTCGGCTCCAACACGACGCAGACCACCAAGTACGCGTACGACAAGCGCGGCCTGCTCACGATGAAGATCGACGCCAACGGCGAGCATACCGACTTCGACTACGACGAGGCCGGCAACCGCGTCATGGTGTCGCTGCCCACCACCATGGTGGAGCGCACGGGCGGCACCCCCGTCCAGGCCTCACCGACCTCGTTCACCGGATACGACACCTTCGGCGAGGTCGTCGAGGAGCTCGACGCCAACGGCCAGCAGACCCGCTACACCTACGACGCCAACGGCGAGCAGACTTCGACCAAGGCGCCCTCCTACACCCCGCCGGGTGCGAGTACGCCGATCACGCCGGTCAGCACCCAGGCCTACGACAACCTCGGCAACGTCACCACCCGCACCCGGCCGGACGGCAAGTCCACGAGCTACCTCTACGACCAGCTCGGCCAGCTCGCCCAGGAGACCGCCCCCGACGGGTCCACGACCCGCTACTCCTACGACACCAACGGCGACACCCTCTCCGTCACCGACGCGAGCGGCGCCGTTCACCAGGCCACCTACGACTGGCTCGGCCGGCAGGTCACCTCCACCACCCTGGAGCGGTACCCGACCACCCAGACCATCACCGCCACCTCCTCGTACGCCGCCACCACCGGCAACCCCTTCGGCGCCCACCTGGCGTCGCAGACCAGCGCGGAGGGCCGCACCACCAGCTACGGCTACAACGGCGCCGGCGAGGTCACCTCGACGACCGACCCGGTCGGCAACATCACCCGCTACACCTACGACTTCACGGGCCAGCGGCAGAAGACCACGGCCCCGGACGGCACCTGGAGCACCGTCGACCACCGGGCGGACGGCCTGCCCGTCTCCGCCAGGTCCTACGACGCCGCCTCGGTGCTGCTCGCGCAGAGCTCGCGGACGTACGACGGGGTCGGCAACCTGCTGTCGACCACCGACGCCCGCGGCTCCACCTCGACGTTCACCTACGACACCACCGGCATGCTGACGAGCGAGAGCCAGCCCGTCACCGCCGGCACCTCGATCACCACCACCTTCGGCTACGACGCCCTCGGCCACCGCACCCGCTTCACCGACGGCCGCGGCAACGCCTGGAAGTACACCTTCAACAGCTGGGGCATGCCGGAGAGCGTCATCGCCCCCAACACCGCGACCTACACCGCCGCGGCGGACAGCACCACCACCTACGTCTACGACCAGCTCGGCCGCACCAGCCAGGTCAACCTCCCCGGCGGGGTCACCCAGACCATGGGGTACGACCTGCTCGGCCGGCTGACCTCGCAGTCCGGCGCGGGCTCGGAGGCGGCCACCGCCACCCGCAACTTCACCTACGACGCGGTCGGCCAGGTCAAGACCGCGGCCACCACCGAGGTCGGCACCGTCGGACAGGCCGGCTACCAGGCCGCCACCAGCGAGTCCTTCGGCTACGACGACCGCGGTGACCTCCTCACCGCCACCGGGTCCGCCGGCAGCAGCTCCTTCGCCTACGGCAAGGACGGCCTGATGTCCTCGCGGACGGACGCCGCGGGCACCACCGGCTACACCTACGACAACGCCGGCCGCCTGGCCACCCTCAGCGACCCGGCCACCGGCAACACCCTCACCTACACCTACAACGCGCTCTCCCAGCCCGCGACCGTCAACTACGGCGCCAGCGGCCAGGACCGCACCTTCACCTACAACTCCCGCCACCAGCTCACCGGCGACACCCTCAAGAAGGGCGCCACCACCCTCGCCTCCGTGGGCTACGGCTACGACGCCGACGGCAACCTCACCAGCAAGAACACCACCGGTGTCGCCGGCGCCTCCAACAACACCTACACCTACGACCTCGCCAACCGCCTCACCTCCTGGAACAACGGCACCGCCACCACGGCGTACTCCTACGACGCCTCCGGCAACCGCATCCAGGTCGGCTCCAACGTCTACACCTACGACGAGCGCGACCAGCTGACCTCCGACGGCCAGCACACCTACCGCTACTCGGCCCGCGGCACCATGACCGAGGACCGCACCGGCGGCACCCCGTCGGTCTACGCCTCCGACGCGTTCAACCAGCAGATCACCACCGGCCAGCAGAACTACGGGCTCGACGCCTTCGGCCGCATGATCACCTCCGGCACCCAGGCCACCGGCAACCGCACCCTGCAGTACAGCGGTGCCGAGAACCTGGTCGCCTCGGACGGGACCAACACCTACACCTGGGACCCGACCGGCTCCATCGTCGGCATCAACACGCCCGGCGGAGCCGCCTCCACCGGCCGCCTCGCCCTGACCGACCAGCACGACGACGTCATCGGCGAGTTCGGCGCGGGCTCCACCGCGCTCACCGGCTCGCGCAGCTACGACCCGCTCGGCAACACGACCGCCGCCACCGGCTTCGTCGGCCAGCTCGGATTCCAGTCCGGCTGGACGGAGGCCTCCACCGGCAAGGTCAACATGGGCTCACGCTGGTACAACCCGGGCAGCGGCCAGTTCCTCAACAAGGACACCGTCGCCCTGGACCCGGCGCCGACCTCGGTCTCCGCCAACCCCTTCGCCTACGTCAACGACAACCCGCTCGCCGGAACCGACCCCGACGGCCACTGCTCCTGGTACGACGTCGTCTGCGGCGCCAAGAAGGCCATCTCCACGGTCTCCAACGCCGTCTCCTCCGCCTGGAACACCGCCAGCTCCTACGTCAGCTCGGCCTACGAGTGGGCCGAGGACCGCATGTCGCGGGCGTACCACTACGTCGCCCAGCAGGTCACCGCGGTCGTCCAGACCGTCAAGCGGGCCGTCACCACCGTCGTGCACAGGGTCGTGGACTACGGACGCCGGGTCGTCAAGGCCGCGAAACGCGTCTACCACCACACGGTGACGACCGTCCGCAACACCGTGAAGGCGGCCGTCCACAAGGTCACCACCGCCTACCACGCCGTCGCCAAGAAGGTCACCAACAGCGCGGTCTACAAGGCCACCAAGACGGTCGCCAAGGCCGCCGTCGCCACCGTCAACAAGGCCGCGACCGCCTCGGCCAACTACGTCAAGCAGCACGCCGCGGCGATCACCTCGTTCGTCGTCTCCACCGCCGTCTTCGCCGGCTGCGAGGCCTTCACCGCCGGTGTCGGCACCATCGGCTGCGCGGCCATGGCCGGCGCGGCCGGGGCGCTCGTCGAGCAGGGCTTCAAGTGCGCCCAGACCGGCGGCCAGGCCTGTTCCCTCGGAGCCTTCGGCGGCGCCGCCCTCGAAGGCGGCATCGCCGGCGCGATCGGCGGAGGCCTCGGCGTCCTCGGCGGCAAGCTCCTCAGCAACCTCGCCCCCAAGGCCATGAGCGCCATCGGCGGCCTCTTCGGCAAGGCGGCCACCGAGACCGCCGAAACCGTCGCCGCCGACGCGACCCAGGCGGCGGGCCGCAAGGTCGCCGGCGAGGAGGCCGCCTCCGCGGTCGACAACGTCGCGGCCAAGGCGGAATCGCGGGCGGGCCGCGAGGCACAGTCCAAGCCCGGGTGCCACAGCTTCACGGGCGACACCCCGGTCGTCATGGGCGACGGCGCCAGCAAGCCCATCGACCAGGTCAAGATCGGCGACACGGTCACCAACTCGGTGCCGGGACAGCAGGGCACCCAGACCCACACCGTCACCGATGTCATCGTCACCACCACCGACCACGACTTCGTCGACCTCACAGTGACCCCGACGGGCGCCGACAAGGCAGGCGCCTCAACCGAGGCCCCCGCCAAGAAGAGCGGCGTCATCCGTAAGACCATGCTGGGCCTCGCAGCAGGCGTCGCAGCCCTCTCCTTCTGGGCCGGCACCGGCGACCAGCAGGCCCAGGCCGCCGAGAACCCCTCGGTAACGGCAACCACCACGGCCACGGTCCAGTCGTCCGACGACCACACCCTGACCACCACCTACCACCACCCCTTCTACGACGAGACCCAGCAGGCCTTCGTCGAGGCCAAGGACCTCAACCCCGGCGACGTCCTCCAGACGCCCACCGGCACCGCCCAGGTCACCGGTCTCCGGCTCTACCACGCCGACGAGACCACGTACGACCTCACCATCGGCGACCTCCACACCTACTATGTGGAAGCTGGCAGCACACCCGTACTCGTCCACAACTGCTCCCCGGACGAACGGGCACATGCCAGAGCATCGGAGAATGCCGCGCGCTCCAGCAGGCCGGGCAATTCGACCTCTGAGGAAGGTGCTACCGGTGGGTACCTCTGGATTAAGGGGCATGGAGAATTTGACCTGTCGTCCGATAGGCTCCATCCGTTGATCAGAGCCAACATGCGCGATATTCCTGCTTCGGCGAGCCCCGCCCCCGGTAAGTTTTTCGGCTCGCATGTTGAGGTTCAGGCCGCCACTATCATGAGGATTTTGGCGAGAAAATCGGGAGCCGAGAGTGAGGGTTTGGTTGGTCGGCTGATGGTTTCAAAGCCTGGCGGACCGTGCGGTTTCTGCAGTTCTGAAGTTGCGGAAATGCTGCCGGCAAACTCATCGCTAGCGGTTCGGTCTCAGCTCCGCCAGGTTTTCAGCGAGGTTCTCTTCTGAGGTTTTGCCAAGGCGTGGCACTCCGGTGCCACGCCTTGGCTGCGTACCTGCAGGCCGCCATGGCATAATTGTCAGGGTGACCGATGACGATTTGAATCCATCAGCGATCCTTGATCTCACCGAGTGGGCTGGTCTCGAAAATGCTGATGGCCCGGCCTTCCCTGATACTCCGGCCAAGCTCCGTGATTTGGTGTCGCGTGACCCTTCGGCAGTAGCGAGTTCGCTCGAGCACCTTTACAACTCCCTTCTCAACGATGGAGTAGTGTATTCTGCGACCGTGCCGGCGTTCAGGTATGTTGCCGCGCTTCTGGGTGACCGGCCGAGTCGAGCCGCGCTTGCTCCTTCGTGGGAAGCGGAAAGATTTCCGCTTCGAGGCAAGCTTCTGACGTGGCTGGCCAACGTGGCATTTGACGTCAGCATTGGCCAGGAGCAGCGCATTCGCGAGTGGGGAAAGTACTCGCCGTCCGAGCCGTTCCCCGATTTCATCGGTATTAGGAATATTTACCCAGAAGCTTTTCCGAGCGTTTCCTCCTACTTTGACGACCCTGATGTGAGAGTGGTGGAGGCGGCTCTTGTTGCCGCCGTCCGATTTTCGGAGTCCCCGGCATTGGCGGCGCATCGTGGAAAGCTTGCTCCCTTGGTGGGGAATATTCTGGCGCAAAGCTCCAATGATTGGCACAGAAGGTTGGCTTCCGAGGCGCTGACTGCATGGGAGCAAGGGCGGGTGCCGAGTGAAACTCATACTGATCCGTCTCCCTCCGGGGAACATTGGGCGGGGCATAATTCGCAGGAACCTCGGAGCTCATTTGACGAGCCGCCTTTCTAGTGCGGCGGTCTGTTCTCCGCGGGATGGCTACACTTTGCTGGCGGCGGGCGCGGAGCCCGGGTCGGCCCGCCCCTCGCACTGGCGTGGTGATCGTGGCGTCATTCGGTCCGTCTCTCCCGAACAGCTTGGGTTTGCTTGCTATCTGGCGAATTTGAATTCAACGACATGAGGGTCTCGCCGGACCTGTCCGGCGGGGCCCCTCATGTCGTCTTGGAGTGGCTTGACGGCAACGCTGACGGCAACGTCAGCGGACGGGTTCCGCACGTGGCGGGTCGTCCAGGCGGTTCGGGGTACCAGGTGAGATGGCGAATCATCTTTTCGGAGGTATCGGCTGACGATCAGGGGTCTTGAGGTACAGTTTCGGCTCGAGCACACCCAAACTCCCGCTCTGCTCGTCAGCCCGGACGACGTGGGAGGCGTCCGACCAGTCGCCGCCGGGTGCCCGGAACCAGGTGGGCGTGCGGCCGGTGGCGTTGCCCAGCAGGTCGGAGGTGCGGAGCAGCTCGTCCCGGACGGTGGCGTCGGGGATGCCGCGCAGGTCGGGGTGGCTCCAGGTGTGGTTGGCGATGTGGTGGCCGCGGCCGGCGATAGAATGGCGTGCGCGTGTATTGGCGTGACCAAGGAGTTGGCGCGATGACACGTCATCTTTCGGAGGTATTGAATGACGACCAGCGGACTCCGGGTGCAATTTGAGTCCGAGCGCGGTAGAGCTCACTATGTTATCGGCAGCGCGGATGAAGTGGATTCATTCATCGATTCCCTGCTGAATGGGAAGCATGAGCAGAACTGTGCCGTCGTCTATTCTCTTGACCGCCCCTCGCTGGCATCTGGATACCCGGATCATGAGCTGGCGATCGGACTCGACAGGGTCACCCAGATGGGCGCTCTGACCTTCGCTGAAGATGAAAATTTCGCCTCGAAGGGCTCGGTTGATCGCGGCATAGTCGAATACATGCTGCTCGGTCACGTGAGGGAGTTCATGCCCGGCTCGGAAATCCCTGTCGAACGTGTCCGTCAGGCAGTGAAGGAATTTCTCGGCAACGGTGGCAAGATTCCGACGTGCATCGAATGGCAAGAGGAAGAGTTCTGAGTGCCGGAGAGAAGAAGTGCCCGTGGTCATGACTCGTGACAGCTGATTTCGGCACACCCTCAGGGGTCCCACCAGCCACGGTGGGGCCCCTGGCCTTTGTCGCTGGAGACGCATTGACCGCCCCGGCCGCCACCCTTGCTCTGCTCGGCGCCAACCACCAGCCCGCCCCCGCGGCCGACCAGGTCGTCTGCAGTACTGAGTGCCCCCGGCTCCCGCAGTGGCGTCGGCGATCATGTCGCAGGGCATTGGACTGAGTTTCCAGATGATTCGGAGATTCCGGTCGCTCTCGTTCGAGAGGGCTGACGACAGCTGAACGGTAAGTCGTCATGGCCTCACCGGATCCGTTCCGGTGAGGCCATTGCGTTCCTGGCCTGTGCGCTTCACTCGGCGCGACGTCCGGATCGTGACCGGGAGCTCGGGAGTGATTTTCTGCACCGGCATGGTCCCGCGCGGCGGCAGCCGCGCTATTTGGGGGCGGTGAAGCGGTAGCCCTCGTCGAGGGCGGGGAGGTAGGTGCGGAGGGTGGCGATCGTTTGGGAGCGGTCGCCGCCGCCGTCGTGGTTGAGGACGATCGAGCCGGGGCTGATGGTCTGCAGGACGCGCTGGGTGATCAGGGAGGTGCCGGGGCGGGTCCAGTCCTGGGGGTCGACGGACCAGCCCATGGGGCGCATGCCGAGTTCGGCGCAGATCCGCAGGGAGGCGTCCGACCAGTCGCCGCCCGGTGCCCGGAACCAGGTGGGGGTGCGGCCGGTGGTGGTCCCGAGCAGGTCGGAGGTGCGGAGCAGCTCGTCGCGGACGGTGGCGTCGGGGATGCCGCGCAGGTCGGGGTGGCTCCAGGTGTGGTTGGCGATGTGGTGGCCGCGGGCGGCGATCTCGCGGACGACCCGCTTCAGGATGTCGATGTCGTGATCAACCACACCGATGGTCCCTGCCCCGAGAAACTCGGTCGGCAACACGTCCTGAACACGGTCTTGTCTGGCGGTAAGAAGGGCATGCGCGTGTATTGGCGTAACGCCGAAAAGGCAATGGAATGTAAGGCATTCGGAGTGGCAATATGTTGAACAGGATCGAGGCATTCTTCAGGGCTGATCGTGACGAGAAGCCCCTCCTGATCGACTCGCCGGAGGGGGTGGACGCCCTGATCGACGAGCTCCTGAACGGTCACCCGTTCTGCAATATGGCTCAACTGAGATCCTTGGACCAGCCGCTCCATCCGGGAGGATTTCCGGAGCGTGCGCTCCTTGCCGGGGTCGACAGGAACGCTCGCGTAGGTATCGTGGCCTTCAGCGGCGAGGAGGGCAGTTTTGTCCCGGCCGGTGCGGCCGGGAAGGACTGCGTGACATACATGATTGCCACTTACCCGAGAGAGTTCCTGGATTCTCCGGAGATTTCGATCGACCTTGTTCGTCAAGCCGTGAAGGAATTCCTGCTCTCCGGTGGCCTTCGACCGACCTGCATCGAGTGGCAGGAAGAGCCGTTCTAGCGTGCGACGGGGTCGTGCCTATTTCGGGGCGGTGAAGCGGTAGCCCTCGTCGAGGAGGACGGGGAGGTAGGTGCGGAGGGCGGCGATCGTCTGGGAGCGGTCGCCGCCGCCGTCGTGGTTGAGGACGATCGAGCCGGGGCCGATGGTCTGCAGGACGCGCTGGGTGATCAGGGAGGTGCCGGGGCGGGCCCAGTCCTGGGGGTCGACGGACCAGCCCATGGGGCGCATGCCGAGTTCGGCGCAGATCCGCAGGGAGGCGTCCGACCAGTCGCCGCCCGGTGCCCGGAACCAGGTGGGGGTGCGGCCGGTGGTGTTCCCGAGCAGGTCGGAGGTACGGAGCAGCTCGTCGCGGACCTTGGCGTCGGGGATGCCGCGCAGGTCGGGGTGGCTCCAGGTGTGGTTGGCGATGTGGTGGCCGCGGGCGGCGATCTCGCGGACGAGCGCGGGCTGCCGGGCGGCGTTCTCGCCGATCAGGAAGAAGGTGGCGCGCAGCCGGTACTGCTCCAGGATCGACAGGACGATCGGGGTGTGCGCCGGGTCCGGACCGTCGTCGAGGGTGAGCGCCACCAGTCGGTCGTCGGCGGCGAGCGAGAACAGCGGGTTGGTCTTCGCGCGGGGCTGCGCGGGCAGCGGTCCGGAGGCGGACGGGGTGGGCTCCGGGCTCGACGCGGTGGAAGCGGCCGGCCCGGAGGGCAGGATGCCGGCCGGGGCCGCCCCGTCGCCGCCGTCGTGGCTGGGAAGCTGGCACCCGGCCGCGGAGAGCAGGCCTATCCCGGCGACGCTCAGCAACAGTCGACGGGAGATGAACTGATGATGTGACAGCATGACGGATGCATGCCCGGAGCCGCCCGGATGGCGCTACAGATCCCCGCAGCTACACTCCAACGGCCCAGCGCGGACCCCGGCCGGCCCGGCGGACCGTGAGCGCGACACTCCGACGCACGCTGCCCGGACGTCCCGACTGACAGCCCGTCGGCCCTGTCACGGCCACGACCTGCGGTGGCGGGCTGACGGCGTGTGAATGACGGTGAGGAAGGCGCGTCCGCGATCCCCTGCGCCGGCACCGAGGCCGGCTGTCGCACGGAGGCGCCGGAAGGAAACCGAGCACCATGCTGCCCAAGCGCATCCTCCTCGCCGGCGCGGCCGCCTCCGCCGCTCTGGCCATCGCCATCCCGGCCGCCTACGCAGACCCGCCCATCGGATCCGGGAGCGACGACCAGAGGGTGTGGCAGGAGCAGGCCCCCGTCGAGAAGGCGCCCTCCGGCAAGATGGCCGAGGAGAAGTCCGCCACCCAGGACCACACGGCCGACGCGAAGTCGGAGAGCAAGTCGGACGGCAAGTCCGAGAGCTCCTCCGGTGGCAAGTACGACGGCAAGGAGAGCAAGGACTCCGAAAAGGAGACCAAGGCCGACGGCTCCTGGGCGGACAAGGCCCCGCACGGCGGCGTCCACACCGGCGGCGGCGGGATCGCCGTCTCCGGCGGCGGCCTGGCCACCGGCGCCGCGCTGCTCGCGGGCGGCCTGGGCGTCGGCACCGTTGCCCTGCGCCGCCGCCGCGGCAACGAGGCCTGACCCCGGCCCGGCAGCACCACCCGCGCAGCGCCGTCCCGCCCCGGGGACCGCGCCGCCCACCGGCCGCGTCCGGCCGTGTCCGCCCCGGAAGCCGGGCGCGGCCGGGCGCGTCGCTCCGCAGCACCGCGCAGTACCCATGGGAGGCGGCCGTCATGGGCCAGCAGACATCCGGCACCGAGGAACGGCCCGCGGGCGACTCCGGACGCAGCGCGCTGCGCTGGGCGATGAGCCTCGCCGCCGTCGGGGTCTTCGTCATGTACCAGTCCGTGGAGACCACCCCCGCCGCCCCCCGCTCGGCCGACAACAGCCCCGCCGCCGTCGCCAGCGCCACGCCGACGCCCGCCGCGCTGCCCACCCGGACGGCTCCGGCCACCCACACGATGGCCCGCTCCAAGCCGGTCAAGCTGCGGATCCCGCAGCTCTTCGTCGAGGCGCCGTTCACCGAACTCGGCCTCACCCCGACCGGGGGCCTCGCCGCCCCGCCGGCCGACGACCGCAACCTCGTCGGCTGGTACAAGGACGGCCCCACCCCCGGCGAACGCGGCCCCGCGGTGGTCGCCGGCCACGTCGACACCACCAAGGGCCCGGCGGTCTTCCTCATGCTGTACGTGCTGCGCCCCGGCAACCCCGTGGAGATCACCCGCGCGGACGGCTCGGTCGCCGTCTTCACCGTCGACTCGGTGCAGACCTTCGCCAAGAACGCCTTCCCCGACAAGCTGGTCTACGGCGACACCCCGGACGCCCAGCTGCGGCTGATCACCTGCGCCGGCGAGTACAACCGCGCCACCCACGACTACAGCGACAACGTGGTGGTCTTCGCGCACCTCAGCGCCACCCGGCAGGCCTGAGCGGGCCCCCTATCCTGGCGGGATGCCGCCCCCCGCCGTCCTGCCCGCCGCCCTGCCGACCCCGCTCACCCCGGTCGACGACCCGGTGCTGGCGCGGGCCGGGGTCGAGCTCCGGCTGAAGCGCGACGACCTGCTGCACCCGACGGTGCCGGGCAACAAGTGGCGCAAGCTCACCCCCAATCTGGAACACGCGCTCGCCGAGGGGCACACCCGGCTGGTCACCTTCGGCGGCGCGTACTCCACCCATCTGCGGGCCACCGCCGCCGCGGCCCGGGCGCTCGGGCTGGCCTCGGTGGGCGTCGTGCGCGGCGAGGAGCTCGCCGGCCGGCCGCGCAACCCGTCGCTGGCGGCGGCCGAGGCCGACGGGATGGAGCTGGAGTTCGTCACCCGCGGCGACTACCGGCAGCTGGTCCGCGACCTGGGCCGGCCGCTGGTGGAGCGGTGGGGGCGCTGCCTGGTCCTGCCGGAGGGCGGGTCCAACGCGCTCGCCGTGCACGGCACCGCGGCGCTGCCTACCGAGCTCGGCGACCTGGGGGAGCACGACGTGGTCTGCTGCGCGGTGGGCACCGGCGGCACGCTGGCGGGCATCGCGGCGGGCCTGCCGCCCGGGGCGCGGGCCCTCGGGGTGGCGGTGCTGCGCGGCGAGGGCTACCTGGAGGACGAGGTGACCGCCCTGCACCGAGCCGCGTACGGGCGGGTCTTCGCCAACTGGCGGATCGACCACGGCCACCACGGCGGGGGGTATGGAAAGGTGCCCGCCGAGCTGGAGGCGTTCGCGGCCGGCTTCGAGCAGCGGCACGGCATCGCGCTGGAGCGCCGGTACGTGGCCAAGACGCTGCGGGCGGTCCACGGGCTGGCCGGGACGGAGGCGCTGCCGCCGGGCAGCCGGGTGACGCTGGTGGTCACCGGGGTCCCGGACGGCCGGTAGGACGGCCGTCCGGGACCCCGGGTGTCAGCCGTAGCTGAGGTCGGAGCAGAGGTCGGTGTCGGCGGGGCGGGTGTTCGCGGAGATGCCGGTGGGGATGCCGCTCGGCAGGGTCACCGGGCCGGAGGTGTCGCCGGAGGCGTGGTCCTGGCCGAGTGTCAGGACGAGGCCGTCGGCATCGGCGTCGGGGCGGACGGTGGCGCCGGGGTAGAGGGCGGCCAGCTGTTCGGCGGCGGCCTGGTGGCCGGGGGAGTAGCCGACCACGGTGGTGTTCCGGCCCTTGGTGTTGGGGCCGACCACGACCTCGCGGTAGCCGTGCGCCCTGAGCGCGGTCGCGGCGCGGCCCGCGGTGCCGGTGGCACCGGAGGCGTTGTGCACGGTGACCGGGACGGCGGTGGCGTCCGGTTCGGCCGCGCGGGTCTGCCCCGGGGTGGCGGAGGGCGAGCCGGTGGCGGAGGGCGTCGGTGCGGCGGGCGCGGAGGGCGTGGCGGTGGTGGCCGGGGCGGTGCTCCGGCCGTCCAGGGTGCGGTCCTGGCGGAGCAGTTCCCAGAGGGTGTCGACGTCGGGGTGGACGAGCGCGACCCGGGCGCCGGAGTACTCCCAGGGCACGGTGACGAAGGAGATGTCGGCCAGCTTGATGTTCTGCAGCGACTGGGCGAAGGTGGCGAGCTTCATGGCGCTGCCGAGCTCCTCGTCCACGGTGAGCGACCTGGTCGCGGCGTCGGCGAGCGGCAGCAGGGTGGTGAGGTCGAAGCCCTGGCCCTGGACCTTCTTGATGAGCGAGGAGAGGAAGGCCTGCTGGCGCTTCATCCGGCCGATGTCGGAGCCGTCGCCGAAGCCGTGCCGGGCCCGGACGTAGTCGAGGGCCTGCTGGCCGCTGAGCGTCCGGCGGCCCTTGGTGAGGTGTATGCCGTAGGAGTCGACGTCGTTGGGCACACAGACGTCGACACCGTGCACCGCGTCGGTCATCGCGGCGAAGCCCTTGAAGTCGACCACGATCGTGTGGTCGATCCGCAGACCGGTGAGTGCCTCCACGGTGTTCTGGGTGCAGGCCGGGTTGCCCTGCGGGTACAGGCCGACGGTGAAGGCCGAGTTGAACATCTGGTTGGTGCGCTCGGCCGTCCAGGAGCCGTTCGGCAGCTTGCACGGCGGGACGGTGACCAGGGTGTCGCGAGGGATGGAGACGCCCACCGCGTGCTTGTGGTCGGCGTGGACGTGAAGCAGGATCGCGGTGTCCGAGTGGCCGACGCCCTCGTCACCGCCGCCGAGCGCGCCGTTGCCGTCGGCGCGGGTGTCGGAGCCGAGCAGCAGGATGTTGACCGGGCGGCCGCCGCCCGTGGTGGTGGGGCCGGCCGGTGGGCGGCTGGTGGCGATGCCGTCCGCGGAGAAGGTGCTGATGTTCTGGTTCAGGCGGTGGTAGAACCAGGCGCCCGCGCCGGCGGTCGCCAGCACCAGAACGGCGGCGGTGGCGCCGGCGATCCGCGCCAGGCGGCGGCCGGTCGTGCGCGCGGACGCGCCGGACCCGCTCTTCTCGGTCATCACACAGTTGCTCTCTGTACGGCCGTGCCCGGCCCGATGTGCCCAATGGCCGGCACTCCTGTGTGCCCCCACCTCTGAGACGGCCTGGCGGGCCGTTCGGTTACACGCGGACCCGACCGGATACGGATTTTCTCCGTCCGAACCCGATCGGATCGCCCCCCGGCGCGTGCCGCCGGTCAGGCCGGCGGGGCGGCGCCCTCCAGCATCCGGCGGAGCAGGTCGCGCAGTTGGAGGCGCTCCTCGGGAGCGAGGGCGGCGAGCGGCTCGCGGGCGAAGTGCAGCGACTCACGCAGTTCGACGGAGGCGGCCGTCCCGGCGCCGGTGGCGGCGACCAGCTTGACCCGGCGGTCCTGCGGATCGGCCTCGCGGGTGACGAACCCGCGGGTCTCCAGCCGGTCGACGATGCCGGTGATGTTGGATGGCTCGCAGCTCAGCGTCTGCGCGATGTGGCGCATCGGCATCGGTCCGCGCCGCAGCAGGGCGAGCACCTTGGCCTGGGCGCCGGTGAGCGAGCGGGCGGCGGCGGCCTCCTCGTACTCGCGGTGGAAGATTCCGACCAGATTCGCCATGAGGTCGGTGACCTCCAGCGTGACCGGGTCCGTGAGCGGCTGCTGCGTCTCCATGGCACCCATGCTACCTGAACATTTGACAACATGAACTATTCGTGTCCACGATTGCTTCAGTAACTCAACCTTTCAGGTGGATGCACGACATGGAGACAGCAATGGCAGAGCAGGCGATCCCCACCACCGGCCGCGAGTGGCACCTGGCCGCGCGTCCCGTCGGCCGACCCGTCCCCGGCGACTTCGCGCTGGTCGAAGCCCCGGTACGGCAGCCGGAGCCGGGCGAGATCCTGGTTCGCAACGCCTACCTCTCGGTCGACCCGTACATGCGCGGACGGATGAACGACGTCAAGTCGTACGTCCCGCCGTTCGCGATCGGCGCGCCCATGGACGGCGGCGCGGTCGGTTACGTGGTCGCCTCCGCCGCGGAGGGCTTCGAGGTCGGCGACGCCGTCCTGCACGGCCTCGGCTGGCGCGAGTACGCCACGCTGCCCGCCGCGCAGAGCGTCAAGGTCGACCCCGCGCTCGCCCCGCTCTCGTACTACCTCGGCGTGCTCGGCATGCCCGGGCTCACCGCCTACGCGGGCCTGCTGGAGGTCGCCTCCTTCAAGGAGGGCGACACCGTCTTCGTCTCCGGCGCGGCCGGCGCGGTCGGCTCGCTGGTCGGCCAGATCGCCCGCCTCAAGGGTGCCGCCCGGGTCGTCGGCTCGGCCGGTTCCGCCGAGAAGGTCGCCACCCTCACCGGCTCCTACGGCTTCGACGCCGCCTTCAACTACAAGGACGGCCCGGTCGCCGAGCAGCTCGCCGCGGCCGCCCCCGAGGGCATCGACGTCTACTTCGACAACGTCGGCGGTGACCACCTGGAGGCCGCGATCGGCGCCCTCAACCCGCACGGCCGGGTCACCATGTGCGGCGCCATCGCCCAGTACAACGACACCACCGCGCCGGCCGCCCCGCGCAACCTCGCCCTCGTCATCGGCAAGCGGCTGCACCTGCAGGGCATGCTGGTGCGCGACCACGCCGCCCTGCAGCCGCAGTTCATCGCCGAGGTGGCCGGCTGGCTGAAGGACGGCAGCCTGCGCTACGACGAGACGGTCGTCGAGGGCGTCGAGAACACCGCGGAGGCCTTCCTCGGCCTGCTCCGCGGCGACAACACCGGCAAGATGGTCGTCAAGCTCTGACCTCCTGACGCACCGTCACCCTCACCCCCGCGGGCACTCGCCCGCGGGGGTGGTTCGCGTACCGGTCGCGGTGCTGCGGCCCAGGTGGGAGGCTCGACGGAACGTCAGCATCCGTCGCCGCGGCGGGCGATGGTGCGCCCCCGGACGGAATAGGTCCGTTCGGGGGAGAGCGCCCGCAAGGGGGTGGACCTCATGGTGGATTCGACTAGCATGGAGTGAAAGCTTGTCCGTTTTGCTCAATTTGATTACCTAATGTCGAGTAAGTTGAGCATCACGGTTGGTAGGGAATACCTGTCGGCGCGCGGTACGAGGCAGCTGGGGAAGGCGACCCTCGTCCACAGCCTGGAGGTCCCGGTGACGACACGTGGTGTCCTGTACATCCACTCCGCGCCCCGCGCGCTGTGCCCGCACGTCGAGTGGGCGGTCGCGGGCGTGCTCGGCGTGCGGGTCAGCCTCGACTGGATCCGCCAGCCCGCCGCGCCCGGACACTGGCGTGCCGAGCTCTCCTGGCAGGGTGAGCCCGGCACCGCCTCCCGACTGGCGTCCGCCCTGCGCGGCTGGCAGCTCATCCGGTACGAGGTCACCAGCGAGCCCTGCGCGAGCGCGGAGGGCGAGCGCTACAGCTCGACCCCGAGCCTCGGCATCTTCCACGCCGTCACCGGCATGCACGGCGACATCCTGATCCCGGAGGACCGGCTGCGGGCGGTGCTGCTCCGCGCCCGGACCGAGGGCGGCGACCTGGAGACCGAACTCGCCCGGCTGCTCGGCAAGCCCTGGGACGACGAACTCGAGCCCTTCCGCTACGCCGGCGAGGGCGCCCCCGTCCGCTGGCTGCACCAGGTGGTCTGACCCGCCCGGCCCCCGAGCACGCGAAAGGGGCGCGGGGGCCGCGCGGACCGGAGGGCGGATGCCGTGCCCTGTCGATCCGCGCGGTGCCCCGCGCCCCTTCCCTCAGCCGCTACCGGTGGTGAGTGAGCGATTCTCAGACGGTGCGGAAGGCGAGGACCACGTTGTGGCCGCCGAAGCCGAAGGAGTTGTTCAGCGCCGCGATCCGGCCGTCGGCCGGGAGCTTGCGCGGCTCGCCGCGGACGATGTCCGCCTGGATGTCGTCGTCAAGGTCGTCCACGTTGACGGTCGGCGGGGCGACGCGGTGGTGCAGCGCCAGCACGGTCGCGACGGTCTCGATGCCGCCGGCGCCGCCGAGCAGGTGGCCGGTCATCGACTTGGTCGCCGAGATGGCCACGTGCTCCAGGTGCTCGCCGAGCTCCTTGGAGAGGGCCTTCACCTCGGCGGTGTCGCCCTGCGGGGTCGAGGTGGCGTGCGCGTTGACGTGCACGACCTCGGCCTTGTCCAGGTCGCTGTGCTCGAACAGGTCGGCGATCGCGCGGGCGACACCGGCACCGGTCGGCTCGGGCTGGGCGATGTGGTGGGCGTCCGAGGACAGGCCCTGGCCGACGGCCTCGCAGTAGACGCGGGCACCGCGGGCGGCCGCGTGCTCGGCCGACTCCAGCACCACGACGCCCGCGCCCTCGCCGAGCACGAAGCCGTCACGGGCCTTGTCGTACGGACGCGAGGCGCGCTGCGGCTCGTCGTTGTTCTTGGACATCGCCATCATGTTGGCGAACGCGGCGATCGGCAGCGGGTGGATCGCCGCCTCGGTGCCGCCGGCCACCACGACGTCGGCGCGGCCGGTACGGATCATCTCGATCGCGTAGCCGATCGCCTCGGCGCCGGAGGCACAGGCGGAGACAGGGGTGTGCACGCCGGCGCGCGCGCCGACCTCCAGGCCCACGTTGGCCGCGGGGGAGTTCGGCATCAGCATCGGGACGGTGTGCGGGGAGACCTTGCGGACGCCCTTGTCCTTCAGCACGTCGTACTGGTCGAGCAGGGTGGTCACGCCGCCGATGCCGGAGGCGATCACGGCGCCCAGGCGCTCGGGCGCGAGCTTGGAGGACTCGTCGGTGGCCGGGGTCTCGAAGCCGGCGTCGGCCCAGGCCTCACGCGCGGCGATCAGCGCGAACTGCGCCGAGCGGTCCAGCTTGCGGGCCAGCGGACGCGGCAGCACGTCGGCCGGGTCCACCGCGGTACGCGCGGCGATCCGGACCGGCAGCTCCGCGGCCCACTCCTCGGTCAGCGCGGCCACGCCGGAACGGCCCTCCAGCAGGCCCTCCCAGAACGAGGCGGCGTCGCCGCCCAGCGGCGTGAAGGCGCCGATACCCGTGACTACCACGGTGCGGTTTTCAGCGGTCACTGGTTTCTTCTTCTCTCACGTGTGCAAGGGGTGGCGGAGGGGCCGGGGGGAACGGCCGACCGGGGCGGGGATACGCCCCGGTCGACCGCGGGCGACCGGCGAGCCGGCCGCGGGTTCAGCTGTTGGCGAGGATGTAGTCCACCGCGTCGCCGACGGTCTTGAGGTTCTTGACCTCGTCGTCCGGGATCTTCACGTCGAAGCGCTCCTCGGCGGCCACGACGACCTCGACCATGGAGAGCGAGTCGACGTCCAGGTCGTCGGTGAAGGACTTGTCGAGCTCGACGTCCTCGGCCGGGATGCCGGCGATCTCGTTGACGATCTCGGCGAGACCTTCCAGAACCTCGTCCTTGGTAGCCATAGCGGCTGCTCCTCTTCGGGTGTAGACAGCGAGCGGTCCGGCGGACCGTCGCGGGTTTGCGGGGGCGCGGGCGCCCTGGGGAGAGTGACGCCTAGGGGAGAGTAACGACTGCGGCGGCGTACACGAGACCCGCCCCGAAGCCGATGATGAGCGCGAGGTCGCCGCTCTTGGCCTCACCGCTCTCCAGCATGCGCTCCATCGCCAGCGGAATGGAGGCAGCCGAGGTGTTGCCGGTCTCGGCGATGTCGCGGGCGACCGGCACCGACTCGGGCAGCTTCAGCGCCTTGATCATGGCATCGGTGATCCGCATGTTCGCCTGGTGCGGGATGAAGGCGCCGAGCTGGTCGGCGGTGATCCCGGCGGCGTCCAGCGCCTGCTGGGCCACCTTCGCCATCTCCCAGACCGCCCAGCGGAAGACGGACTGACCCTCCATCCGCAGCGCCGGCCACTTGGTCTCGTCGCCGGCGCCGTTGACGGCGTCCTCCTTGGCGAACGCGGTGTCCCAGGCCTGGGTCTGCGAGATGACGTCGCGCTGCGAGCCGTCCGAGCCCCATATCACCTTGCCGATGCCGGGGGTGTCGGACGGGCCGACCACCGCCGCGCCGGCGCCGTCACCGAAGATGAAGGCGGTCGAGCGGTCGGAGGTGTCGGTCAGGTCGCTGAGCCGCTCCACGCCGATCACCAGCACGTACTCGGCGCCGCCGCCGCGCACCATGCCGTCGGCCAGGCCCAGGCCGTAGCCGAAGCCGGCGCAGGCGGCCGAGATGTCGAAGGCCGGGGCGGTGCCGCAGCCCAGCCGGTCGGCGATCTCGGTGGCGATCGCCGGGGTCTGCTTCAGGTGCGAGACGGTCGCCACGATCACGCCGCCGATCTGCTCCGGGCTGATCCCGGCCTGCGCGATCGCCTTGCCCGCGGCCTGCACCGACATCTCGGCGACGGTCTCCTCCGGGCCGGCCCAGCGGCGCTCGGCGATCCCGCTGCGGGTGCGGATCCACTCGTCCGAGGACTCGATCCAGTTGAGCACCTCGGCGTTGGGGATCACCCGGACGGGGCGGTAGCCGCCGACCCCGTGGATGCGCGAGTGCGCGGCACCGGTGGCGGGCTTGATCTGGGGCGCTGTCATCCGTTGTTCTCCTGAGCACCGTGCTCGGCGACCAGCCCGAGGGCCTTGTCGAGATCGGCAGGGGTCTTGAGGGCCAGCGTCGCCACACCCTTGAGGTTGCGCTTGACCAGGTTGGTGAGGGTGCCCGCGGGGGACAGCTCGATCACGGCCGTCGCACCGAGCTGCTGGAGGGCCTCCATGCACAGGTCCCAGCGGACCGGGTTGGAGACCTGCGACACCAGGCGGGCCAGCACGTCGGCGCCGGAGGCGACCACGCCGCCGTCCCGGTTGGAGACGTACGCGACGGCCGGGTCGGCGACCGGCAGGCCCGGCGCGAACTTCTCCAGCCGCGCCACACCCGGAGCCATGTGCTCGGTGTGGAACGCGCCGGCCACCTTCAGCGGGATCAGCCTGGCGCCGGCCGGCGGGTCCGCCTTCAGCGCCTCCAGCTGCTCCAGGGTGCCGGCCGCCACGATCTGGCCGCCGCCGTTGTTGTTGGCCGCCGTCACCCCGTGCTCGGCGAGCTTGGCGGCGACGACGTCCGGCTCGCCGCCGAGGACGGCGGTCATGCCGGTCGCGGTCACCGCGGCGGCCTCCGCCATGCCCAGGCTGCGCTCGCGGACGAACGCCAGGGCGTCGTCGGCGCTCAGCACACCCGCCAGGGCGGCCGCGGTGATCTCACCGACGCTGTGGCCGGCCACACCGCCCACCACCGAGCGGAAGTCACGGTCGGCGAACAGCACGCCGGCGGTCACCAGACCGGCGGCCACCAGCAGCGGCTGGGCCACCGCGGTGTCCTTGATCTCTTCCTCGGAAGCCTCGGTGCCGTAGCGGACGAGGTCGAGACCGGCCACCTCGGACCACTGCTCGAGGCGGTCGGCGGCGCCGTCCAGCTCGAGCCAGGGGCTGAGGAATCCGGGGGTCTGAGCACCCTGTCCAGGGGCGACGATTACGAGCACGGTTCAACCCTCTCTCGCCAGGCACCCGTGGGCGGGTAGGCGACGACAACGAAGAAAAGCACGCCGGGTTGTGCAGTCCCTACAGCGCGGTCATGCCGGGCCGGCGACCGCTCCGAGACGGCCCAGCGCAAGGGCGATGCGCAGGGTGAACGCCGAGCGCACGTCGGACGGAGCATAGCCCGTGACGTCAGTCACACGACGCAGCCGGTAGCGCACGGTGTTCGGGTGGACGAAGAGCATCCGCGCCGCCCCCTCCAACGAGGACGCCTGCTCCAGATAGACACTCAGCGTCTCCAGGAGTGCCGAGCCCGCCTCGTCCAGCGGTGTGTAGATCTCCTCCACCAGCTGGCGTCTGGCCGCCTGGTCCCCGGCCAGCGCGCGCTCGGGCAGCAGGTCGTCGGCCAGTACCGGGCGCGGCGCGTCCGGCCACGCCGCGCACGCCTTCAGCCCGGCCGCCGCGGCCTGCGCCGACCGTGTCGCCGACAGCAGGTCCGGCACGCTCGGCCCCACCACCACCGGGCCCGGCGCGAACTGTCCGATCAGTGCCTTCGCGGTGTGCACGGGCTCCTTGTCGCCGCCCACCACCACGACCAGCCGGCGGCCCAGCACCCCCGTCAGCACCTGCAGCTTGGCGTACCTGGCGGCCCGTCGGATCGCCTCCACCACCGCCTCGCTGTCCCCGTCCGGGGCGCTGCCCATCACCACCCGCACCTGGCTCGGCTGACCCCAGCCCAGGGCGGCCGCCCGCGACAGCACCCCCTCGTCGGCGTCGCCGGACAGCAGCGAGTTCACCACCAGGGCCTCCAGGCGGGCGTCCCAGGCGCCGCGGGCCTCCGCCGCCTGCGCGTACACCTGGGCCGTCGCGAAGGCGATCTCCCGCGCGTACACCAGCACCGACTCGCGCATCCCGGCCTCGTCGCCCGGGGCGGCCACCTCCTCGATGGCCTCCTCCATCACCTCGATGGTGGTGCGGATCAGCTCCACGGTCTGCCGCAGCGTGATCGCCCGGGTCAGCTCGCGCGGCGCCGTACCGAAGACGTCCGTGGAGATCGCCTGCGGCGCCTCCGGGTGCCGGTACCACTCCGTGAACGCGGCGATGCCCGCCTGCGCGACCAGGCCGATCCACGACCGGTGCTCCGGCGGCATCCGCCGGTACCAGGCCAGCTGGTCGTCCATCCGGGCGATCGCCGCGGTCGCCAACTTGCCCGAGGACTTCTCCAGCCGTTTCAGCGTCGCCGTGCGCAACTCCGCACGCTCGGCGGCCAGTCGGCGCTCCTGCGCGGTCAGCCGCCCGCCTCTCGGCGGGCGCGGCGACTCCCCGGCCGGGGCCGCCTTGCGGGCGGCGGCCTTCTTGTCGGCCCTCGCACTGTCGGGCTTTGCACTGTCGGGTTCTGCTGAAGCGGCTGGCACAGGAACAAGACTGCCTCACCACACGGCGTGCTCGTGCACACCCCCCCGCCGGTCGCGCCCGGCGCGCCGGGCACGACCGGCTACCGTAAGCGGGTGACCGAGACCCGAGACCGCGGCCGCGCCGACCTCCGCCGGGCCCCCGAGCGCTACCGCTCCACCCCGGCCGAAGGCATCGAGACCCGGCACTCCTTCTCCTTCTCCGGGCACTACGACCCGAAGAACACCCACTTCGGCGCGCTCCTCGCCTGCAACGAGGAGACCCTCGCCCCCGGCGCCGGCTTCGACGAGCACCGGCACCGCGACACCGAGATCCTCACCTGGGTGCTGGAGGGCGCGCTCGCCCACCGCGACAGCGACGGCCACGCCGGGATCGTCCGCCCCGGCACGGTCCAGCACCTCAGCGCCGGCTCCGGCGTCGGCCACACCGAACGGAACCTCGGCGGCGCCGAGGTGCCCGTGCGCTTCGTGCAGATGTGGCTCCAGCCGGACGAGTTCGGGACGACCCCCGCGTACGGCCTGCGGCGGGTCGAACCGGCCGCGGACGGACTCACCCTGCTCGCCTCCGGCCTGGAACGCGACGCGGCGTCGGACGCGCTGCGGCTGCGCCGCTCCGACGCCGCCCTGTACCTGGTCACCGCCGGCCCCTGGCAGCCGCTGCCCGCCCTCCCCGAGGCGCCCTACCGGTACGTCCACCTCACCGCCGGCTCCCTCGGCTACCGCACCGTGCCCGGCCCCCACGGCGCCGGCCGCTCCCTCGAACCCGGCGACGCCGTCCGCATCACCGGTGACGCCTTCACCGACCCCTCGGCCGGCCCCGACGGCGCCGAACTCCTGCTCTGGGAGATGCACACGCCGGTCACCTACGGCTGAGGGCGGGCCGGGTTCAGAAGAGGTCCGCGTGGTCCGACCAGCTGTACCAGCGGCCGGACACCCGGGTGTAGGTCATGTCGTCGTCCGGCGGGCCGTCCGGCAGGTACGCGAAGCCGGTCGTCTCGAGCAGACCGCTGCCCGGCACGGTGAACCGGAACCCGCGGCCCCCGACGGCGGTCACGTCCGCCACCGGGTACGTGCCGATGTACGCCGGCTGCGGCAGCCGGCCGCCCGCCTCCACCCGCGCGGCGAACCCGGCCAGCGCCGGCCGGGCCACCGCGAAGCGGGCCTGCTGCGGCACCTGGAAGTACAGCAGGGCCGCGGTCGCCGCCACCAGCAGCGGCGGCACCGCCCAGCGCCAGTTGCCCCGGGGACGGACGGCGGCCGAGGGCGCCGCGGAGAAGAGCCACCCGAACCAGAGCACGACGGTGGCGCCGGCACCCGCGACGGCCAGGAACGCCATCGCCCAGTCCGCGGCCGGCAGGCTGAACGCCAGCAGCGCCGCCGCGGCCAGGACCGCACACCCCGCCAGCACCGAATCGCCCGGCCTGCGCAGCCGCTCGCGGCGGCGCCACAGGGCGGCGGCCGCGGCGGTCGGCGCGGTGATCGCGACGAGGAAGACGATCCAGCCCAGGGCGGCCAGCGCCATCGCGCACACGGCGGCCACCGCGGCGCCGACCGCGACGATGCCGGTCGCCTGCGGCACGGCCGCGACGAAGAGGACGAGCAGCGCGAGGAGGAACGGTCCGCGGTAGCCCCCGACGAGGAGCAGCTGCCGCAGCCGGGTCACCGGAGTCGAATGCACGGCCGATGGTCTACCGGAACCGCACCGGCCTGGGCAAGCCTGACCGTGCCTCAGCCTCGGAGCTCGGCGAGGACGGCGTCGGTGAAGAGGGGCCACACTTCGGCGGCCCAGGGTCCGAAGTCACGGTCCGTCAGGGCGACGGTGGCGACGCCGGCGGCGGGGTCGACCCAGAGGAAGGTGCCGGACTGGCCGAAGTGGCCGAAGGTCTCGGGGGAGCTGGTGGTGCCCGTCCAGTGCGGGTCCTTGGTGTCGCGGATCTCGAAGCCGAGGCCCCAGTCGTTGGGGCGGCGGTGGCCGAAGCCGGGCAGGACGCCGCCGAGGCCCGGGAAGGCGACCTCGCGGGTGGCGCGGTGCACGGTCGACGGGTCGAGCAGCCGCGGCGCCTGCAGCTCGGCGGCGAAGAGCGCGAGGTCCGCCACGGTGGACAGGCCGCCCGCGCCGGCCGGTGCCCGGTGCGCGGTGTTGATCAGCGTGGCGTGCATGCCGAGCGGCCGGAAGACGGCGTCCTGCGCGTACTGCGCGAACGGGATGCCGGAGGCCTTCTCCAGGGTGTCGGCGAGGACGTCGAAGCCGGCGTTGGAGTAGAGCCGGCGCGTGCCGGGCCCGGCCATCACCCGGTGCTCGTCGAAGGCCAGCCCCGAGGTGTGGGCGAGCAGGTGACGGACGGTCGAGCCCTCGGGCCCGGCCGGGTCGTCGAGTTCGAAGACGCCCTCCTCGACGGCGACGAGCGCGGCGTACGCGGAGAGCAGCTTGGTCACCGACGCCAGTGGGAACAGGTGCTCCTGCGTTCCGTGCGCGCCCAGCACCGCGCCGTCCGCACCTCGTACCACCGCGGCCGCCGCGTTGGGCACCGGCCAGTCCTCGATCATCCGCAAGCTCTGCATGCGCCGACCATAGCCGCCCCCCGGGTGCCCACGCGTGGCAGGCTTGCTTGGAGTGCACTCCAACTCAGTAGCGTCGTAGCCGTCGCCGACCACCGAGGAGGCCTCCGTGGCACCGTCCGCCCACCCCGCGACCGTTCTCACCGATCCGCTCGCCTGCAGTCACGACGAGCCGGCCGAGGCGGACCGCGGCGAGTGGCACACGATCAGCGAGGTCTCCGCGACCACCGGCCTGACCGCGCACACGCTGCGCTGGTACGAGCGGATCGGCCTGCTCGACCCGGTGGACCGCTCGCACTCCGGCCAGCGCCGCTACTGCGGCGCCGACCTGGCCCGGCTGGCCTTCCTGGGCCGGCTGCGGCTGACCGGGATGCCGGTGGCGGACATGCTGCGCTACGTGGAGCTGGCCCGGGAAGGCGACGGAACGATGGGCGAGCGGCACGACATCCTCGTCGCCCAGCGCGCGGAGGTCCGGCAGCGGATCGCGGATCTGCACGCCACGCTCGCCGTGCTGGACCACAAGATCGACCTCTATTCGTCCCGCATCGCGGGCGGCACCGGCCCTTCGGCCGGCACCGCCGGGGATGCGGCCGGCAGGAAGCAGAAGAGCGCATGACCCTCCCCACCGCACCGCTCGGCAGCAACGGCCCGGTCGTCGGCATCCAGGGCCTCGGCTGCATGGGCATGAGCGAGTTCTACGGCCCGACCGACACCGAGGAGGCGCTGGCCACCCTGGACGCCGCGCTCGACCTGGGCGTCACCCTGTTCGACACCGCCGACATCTACGGCTCGGGCCACAACGAGGAGCTGATCGGCCCCTTCGTCCGGGCGAACCGGGACCGCGTCGTGCTGGCCACCAAGTTCGCCATCGAGCGGCGCGCCGACGACCCCACCTACCGGGCCGTCCGCAACGACCCGGCGTACATCCGCAGTGCGGTGGACGCCTCGCTGAAGCGGCTCGGCGTCGACGTGATCGACCTCTACTACATGCACCGCCGCGACCCCGCGGTGCCGTTCGCCGAGTCGGTGGGCGCCATGGCCGAGCTGGTGCAGGCCGGCAAGGTCCGCCACCTCGGGCTCTCCGAGGTCACCGGCGCCGAACTGCGCGAGGCCCACGCGGTGCACCCGATCACGGCGCTGCAGTCCGAGTGGTCGATCTTCTCGCGGGACGTCGAGCGGACCGCGGTGCCGGCCGCCGCCGAGCTCGGGGTCGCCTTCGTGCCGTACTCGCCGCTCGGCCGCGGCTTCCTGACCGGCGCGTTCACCGCCGCCGAGCAGCTGAGCTCGGACGACTACCGGCGCTACCACCCGCAGTTCTCCGGGGACAACGCGGCGGGCAACGCGGCCCTGGTGGCGCCGATCCAGAAGATCGCGGCGGAGCGCGGCGCCACCGCCGCGCAGGTCGCGCTGGCCTGGGTGCACCGGCGGGCCGAGGTGCACGGGCTGACCGTGGTGCCGATCCCGGGCACCCGCAAGCGCAGCCGGCTCGCGGAGAACACGGCCGCCGCCGAGCTGCGACTGACCGACGCGGAACTCGCCGAGCTGGAGCCGATCGCCGGCCGGGTGGCCGGCAACCGCTACGCCGACATGTCCTCGACCTCGGCGGCCCGCGAGTAGTCCGGTGGGCGGGGCGGCCCGCCGGGGCTACGGCTGGCGGCGGGTGACGTCCCCGTAGTCGCCGAGCGCGATGGCGCCGAAGTTGTGCAGGCTCTGGGTGCCGTCCGCGAAGTAGCCGGTGTGGCCGTTGGACCCCTGCGAGGAGACGTCGACGGCGCCGAACTCCTGGGTGGTGGGGTCGGCGCCGTGGCCGAAGCCGCCGAACTCCAGGTACGGCACGTTGCCGATCCAGTCGGTGGGGTTGCGGGTCGCCCACACCCGGACGCCGGGGCCGAGCTCGCCCGCGGCCTGCACGCCCATCCCCGGGCTGCCGAACACCACCACGTCGGCGGGGGCGGAGCCGTGGATCGCCGGGGCGGCGGTGCCGCACACCACCGAGCCGTAGGAGTGGCAGAACAGCGTGGGCGGGACGGTGGCCCTGCCGGTCTGCCGCAGTCCGGCCAGCAGCCGGAGCAGCCGGGGTGCGGCGGCCTCGGCGAGCCGGGCGGTGACCGCGTCGGGGCCGAGCCCCGAGGGGGTGACGTAACCGGTCCAGGCGACCACGGCGGTGCGGGTGCCGGGCGACTGCCGGTGCTCCTCGGCGAGCAGGGCCCGGGCCATGCCGGTGACCGAGCGCAGCGGGTCGGCGGTCTGGTCGAAGTGGGCGAGGTCGGCGTCCGAGCCCGGGACGAGCACGGCGACCCGGTCGGCGGCGGCGAGGTCGCCGTACGCCTCGCTGACCAGGCCGCGGCCGCGCGGGTCGAAGGCGAGGATCTGCCGGCCGGACTTCAGCAGCCGCTCGGTGTCGTCGGCGCGGACGGCGGCGGCGGCGCGCTCGACGGGGGAGAGGCGGTGGTCGTCGGCGCGCTCCCGGGCGCGCTCGACCTCCTCGGTGATCGCGATCCGGTTGGCGCGGTAGCGCAGCTCGAGCGGTACGCCGTCGAGGTTGCCCACGACCAGCGGATACACCTCGGCGAGCCGGTCCTGCTCGGACTCTTTCAGGCCGGCGAAGAAGGCGGCGACGGTCGGTGCGTCGGCGGTGGCCGGGTCGGGCAGGGCGTGGCCGGTCGACTCGTCCTCGACCCAGGCGGCACTGCCGGCCGGCGGGGTCGTGATCGCCACCTGTTCGTTGGAGGCGGCGGCCTGGGCGGCGGCCGCGCCGGCGTCCAGCAGGACGGCGGAGGCGGCAAAGGCGCCTATCAGCATGCGCTTGACCCGCCTGCGCTGCATGGGCGTACTCTCCCTCGGGCCGGTGACCGTGACAGCGGGCGTCGCCCGACGGTGGTACGAATGCTGTGCCAGCCAGGGTAGAACGCCCGGGCTGGGGGTGAGCAGAGTCTAAACCGTGGGATGAGTCACACAGGAGAGGGACCTGGCGTGGCGTCAGGTTGCCCGTTCTGTGTCGAACGTTCGGACCAGCTTCTTGGGTGCCGTGCGCCGCCACGCCTCGGTGACCAGTTCGCGCAGCTCGTCCGTGCCGACCCGGCCGAGCTCGATCAGCACCCAGCCGTGCCGGCCGACGTAGGGGGCGACGGAGTAGGTGTCCGGATCGGCCGCGAGCAGCGCCGCCTGTTCCTCCTTGGAGGCCTTGACGCAGACCCGGCCCGACTCGGGGGTGCCCATGGCGAAGATCTTCTCGCCGACCCGCAGGGTCACCTCGGTCTCCCAGGTCAGCCGCTCGGCGGCGGAGGGCAGGGCCAGGCCCATCGCCAGGAACTGATCGAACGTCACCATACCGCCAGCCTAGGTGCGGGGGCCCTCAGTCGCGCCAGGGGCCGGCCAGGGCGGGCCCGAGCTGGTCGAGGTGGCGCTCGATGATGGCGATCATGCCGTCGGGGCCGGCCGCGTGGGCGGCGGTGTCGGACGTCCAGGACAGGTGGGAGACCCGGATGACGGCGCCGAAGGCGGCGGCCAGTACCCGGGGCCGGACGTCGGCTGCCGGGTCGAGGCCCTCGCGCTCGGCGAGGATCGCGGTGACCACGCCCTCCTGCTCGATGGTGCGCCGCAGGTGGGCGGCGAGCAGCACCGGTGTGGACTCGATGAGGTCGATGAGCTCCAGCGCGGCCTGGACGCCGCCGGAGCCGCTGTTCTCGTCCCGGCTCAGCACCTGCCAGGCCTCGGTGACGGCGGCCCGCATGGCCTGCAGCGGGGTCTCCTCGGCGGGCCGTCGCCGCAGGCAGTCGACGAAGTAGTCCTCGGCGTCCGCGAGGACGGCCAGCGCGACCTCCTCCTTGTTGGCGAAGTACCGGAAGAAGGTGCGCTGCGAGACGTCCACGCCGGCGGCGATCTCGTCGACGGTGGTGCTGGCGTAGCCCTGCCGCAGGAAGAGGTCGTGGGCGGCCGCCACCAGGGAGTCCCTGGTGCGCTGCTTCTTCCGCTCGCGCAGTCCGAGGACCCGGCAGTCGGAGGCCGGCTGTCCGGTGCGGGAGGGGGTGAGCGGCAGGGCCATGCAGGGCGCCTTTCCTGGCAGAGCGGGACGGATACCACGATAGCGGCTCTGCCATATGTCAGTGTCAGACGTACGTCATGAATTGCCGAATGTCAGCAGCTGACATAATGTTCCCGCGTGTGGCGCCGCGGGCCGGACAGCCGTGGGGACGGGTGGGCCCGCGGCGCCACGTCACCCGTGTCACGTCACCCCTCGTCCGACTCGCCCCCGGAGGGCAGCAGCCATGAGTTCGTCCGTCGTCAAGACCGGGAAGGCGGACGCGCCGGCGCAGGCCGGCACCCCGCCGACCGGCTCCCGAGGCCTCCAGGGGCACCCCTGGCTGACCCTGCTCACCGTCGCGGTCGGCGTGATGATGGTGGCCCTCGACGGCACCGTCGTGGCCATCGCCAACCCCGCCATCCAGGCCGACCTCGGCGCCTCGCCCGCCGACATCCAGTGGGTCACCAGCGGCTACCTGCTGGCCCTCGCGGTCTTCCTGGTCACCGCCGGCAAGATCGGCGACAGGTTCGGCCACAAGGCGACCTTCCTCGTCGGCGCGGCGGGCTTCGCCGCCACCTCGGCCGCGATCGGCTTCGCAGGCAGCATCCGGACGGTCATCCTCTTCCGCGTCCTGCAGGGCCTGTTCGGCGCGCTGCTGCAGCCCGCCGCGCTGGGACTGCTCCGCGGCGCCTTCCCGGCCGAGAAGCTCAACATGGCGATCGGCATCTGGGGCGGCGTGATCGGCGCCTCCACCGCGGCCGGCCCGATCGTCGGCGGCCTGCTGGTCGAGCACGTGAACTGGGAGTCGGTCTTCTTCATCAACATCCCGGTCGGCCTGATCGCCCTCGCGCTCGGCCTGTGGATCCTGCGCGACGTGAAGATCGAGAACGCCGCGAAGTCCTTCGACATCCCCGGCATCGTGCTGCTCTCCGGAGCGATGTTCATGCTGGTCTGGGGCATCATCAAGGCCCCGGTCTGGGGCTGGGGCGACCCGGCGACGCTGCTCTTCCTCGGCGGCGCCGTGCTGGCGATGATCGTCTTCGCCTTCTGGCAGACCAGGGCGAAGGAGCCGCTGATCCCGCTCAGCCTGTTCCGCTCGGTGCCGCTGTCGGCCGGCACCCTGCTCATGGTGCTGATGGCCTTCGCCTTCTTCGGCGGCGTCTTCTTCGTCACCTTCTACCTGCAGAACGTGCACGGCATGGCCCCGGTCGACGCCGGTGTCCACCTGCTGCCGATGACCGGCATGATGATCGTCGGCGCCCCGCTGGCCGGCGCCGCGATCGGCAAGCTCGGCCCGCGCGTCCCGATCGTCGCCGGCATGCTCTTCACCACCGCCGCCATGCTCGGCATGTCGACGCTCTCCACCGACTCCGGCACCGGCGTCATGTCGCTCTGGTTCGTGCTGATGGGCCTCGGCCTGAGCCCGGTCATGGTCGGCGCCACCGAGGTCATCGTCGGCAACGCCCCGCTGGAGCTCTCCGGCGTCGCCGGCGGCCTGCAGCAGGCCGCCATGCAGGTCGGCGGCAGCCTCGGCACCGCCGTCCTCGGCGCGGTGATGGCCTCCAAGGTCACCGACGTGCTGCCGGAGAACTGGGCCAAGGCCGGCCTGCCGCCGGTCCGGGGCGCCCAGGCCGAGGGCCTCAACCAGGCCGCGCAGCTCGGCATCGCCCCGCCGGCCCCGGCCGGCACCCCGCAGCAGGCGGTCGACGCGATGGCGAACGCCGTCCACACCTCCTTCGTCAGCGGCATGTCGCTCGCCTTCGTGGTGGCCGCCGTGGTGGCCCTGGCCGCCGCCGGGCTCGGCCTGCTCACCAAGCGCGGCGCCAACGACGCCGGTCCGGCCGTCCACATCTGACGCCCGCACACCCCCGCCGCACCCGGACAGGAGCCCGCTCCCGGCCGGGTGCGGCGCGTCTCCCGGACGCCGTCGGCCCCGGTCGCCGCCGTCCGGCCCCGGCCCCAGACTGGGACCCGGCGGGGGGCCGCTACCGGGATCCGGCCGCAGCGGACTTCGGACGGGCACAGGGGACGGCCATGGACCCAGCGGACGACGGCACACCCCCGACCGGCCCCGGCGCGGACGACGGCGCCGGCGCGCGGCAGACCGGCGACAACGCGGACGCGACCGCCGGCGGGCCGGGCTCCGACGGCCGGCTGCTCGCCGGGCGGTACCGGCTCGGGCGGCGGCTCGGGCGGGGCGGCATGGGCACGGTGTGGGTCGCCCGGGACGACAAGCTCGCCCGCCAGGTGGCGGTCAAGGAGCTGAGCGTCGCGGGCCTGCCGGAGGAGGACCTCGCCGCCGTCCGGGCGCGGATGGAGCAGGAGGCCAGGGCGGCCGCCATGCTCAAGCACCCCGGCGTCATCACGGTGTACGACGTGCTGGAGGAGGCGGGCCGGCCGTGGATCGTGATGGAGCTGATCGACGGCCGTTCGCTCGCCGAGGTCGTCGCCGAGGAGGGCACCCTGCTGCCCCGGGACGCCGCCCGGATCGGCGAGCAGGTCGTGGACGCCCTCGACGAGGCGCACCGGCACGGCGTCCTGCACCGGGACGTGAAGCCCGCCAACATCCTGCTGGAGCGCGGCGGCCGGGCCGTCCTCACCGACTTCGGCATCGCCGTGCTGGCCGGCTCGCCCGGGCTGACCCGCACCGGTGACATCGTCGGCTCGCCGGACTACGTGGCGCCGGAGCGGGTCACCGGCCACCGGCCCGGCCCCGAGTCCGACCTCTGGTCGCTCGGTGCGACGCTGTACGCCGCGGTCGAGGGGCAGTCGCCGTTCCACCGGACGACCACCATGAGCACCCTCCAGGCGGTGGTCGCCGACCCGCTGCCGGAGCCGCGGAACGCCGGCCCGCTGGCGCCCGTGCTGGAGGCCCTGCTCCGCAAGGACCCGGCCGAGCGGCCCACCGCGCCGGAGGCCCTCGCGATGCTGCACGAGCTGGCCGGCGGGCGGGGACGGACCGCCGCACATCCGCCCACCGAGCGCTCCACTCCCGTCCTGGGCCTGCCCACGGTGGCGACCCCGCCGACGCCCGTCGCCGTCCCGGCGGCGCTGTCCGCGGCACCGCCGCCCGAGGACATGGCGGCCGCACGACCGCCGCAGGGGCCGCCGGGTCAGCCCGCCGAGGGGGACGGGGCGCCGCACGGGCGCCGCAGGGCCTGGTTGATCGCGGCGGGCGTGCTGGTGGCGGCCGCCCTGGCCGCCGGAGTGGCGTTCGCGGTGCTCGGCGGCGGCTCGGACAACCCGGGCCCGCCCGCGGCCGGCAACTCCACCACGGCGACCGCACCGACCCCGACGCCCACGCCGACCCCGACACCCACGCCGACCCCGACACCCACGCCGACACCAACCCCCTCACCGACGCCCACGCCGACACCCACCCCCACACCGACGCCGACGCCCACTCCCACCGGTACCCCGGCCCCGGCCGGGTTCCGTTGGAGCGACGACCCCGCGGGCTTCCGGGTGCCCGTCCCGCAGGGCTGGACCCGCAGCGAGTCCGGCGGCCAGATCGACTACTCGCCGGACGGCGGCGTGCACCTGCTGCGCTTCGGCGTCTCCCCCGGTGCCGTGCAGTCGCCGGAGGCGCATTTCCTGGAGCTGGAGCAGACCGTCTCCGACCAGCCCGACTACACCCGGCTCACCCTGCAGCCGAACGTCTACCAGGGCCACGAGGGCGCCCTGTGGGAGTTCACCTTCAGCGACCAGCAGGGCACGCCGCGGCACGCGATCGACCAGGCGTTCATCGCCCCGGACGGTACCGAGTACGCGATCTACATGTCCTCGCCGGAGGGCGACTGGACGGCCACCCGGCAGCAGTTCAACACCGTCCTCGCCGGCTTCACGCTGCAGTGAGTCACGCAGCGGTGCGCCCCGACGCCCCCGGGAACGCCGGAGGGCCGGCCACCCCCTGCGGGGCGGCCGGCCCTCCGGACCGGGACTGCGGATCAGGCGTCGCCGCCGGCCGCGCCCGGGTGGGCGGCGGCCACGTCGAGCAGCTGGTAGCGGTCGATCGCGTCCTTCAGCACGCTGCGCTCGACCTTGCCCTGCTTGGCGAGCTCGGTGAGCACCGCCAGGACGACCGACTGCGCGTCGATGTGGAAGAAGCGGCGGGCCGCACCGCGGGTGTCGGCGAAGCCGAAGCCGTCCGCACCCAGCGACTGCCACTGGCCCGGCACCCAGCGCGAGATCTGGTCCGGCACCGCGCGCATCCAGTCGGACACGGCGACGAACGGGCCCTCGGCACCCTGGAGCTTGGCGGTCACGTACGGGACGCGCTGCGGCTCCTCCGGGTGCAGCAGGTTGAACTCCTCCGCCTCGACGGCGTCGCGGCGGAGCTCGTTCCACGAGGTCGCGGACCAGACGTCGGCCTTGACGTTCCACTCCTCGGCGAGGATGCGCTGGGCCTCCAGGGCCCACGGCACGGCCACGCCGGAGGCGAGGATCTGCGCCGGGATCGCGCCGGCCTCGCCGCCCTTGAGCCGGTACAGGCCCTTGAGGATGCCGTCGGTGTCGACGCCCTCCGGCTCGGCCGGCATCTTGATGGGCTCGTTGTAGACGGTGAGGTAGTAGAAGACGTCCTCGCCGTTCGGGAACTCCTCGCTGGAGCCGTACATGCGGCGCAGGCCGTCCTGCACGATGTGGGCGATCTCGTAGCCGTACGCCGGGTCGTACGCGACGACGCCGGGGTTGGTCGAGGCCAGCAGGTGCGAGTGGCCGTCGGCGTGCTGCAGGCCCTCACCGGTCAGCGTGGTGCGGCCGGCGGTGGCGCCCAGCACGAAGCCGCGGGCCAGCTGGTCGGCCATCTGCCAGAACTGGTCGCCGGTGCGCTGGAACCCGAACATCGAGTAGAAGACGTACACCGGGATCAGCGGCTCGCCGTGCGTGGCGTAGGACGAGCCGGCGGCGATCAGCGAGGCGGTGCAGCCCGCCTCCGAGATGCCGTCGTGCAGCATCTGGCCGGTCGGGGACTCCTTGTACGCCAGCAGCAGCTCGCGGTCGACCGACTCGTAGGTCTGGCCGAGCGGGTTGTAGATCTTGGCGGACGGGAAGAGCGAGTCCATGCCGAAGGTGCGGTACTCGTCCGGCGCGATCGGCACGAAGCGGTTGCCGATGCCCTTGTCGCGCATCAGGTCCTTGAGCAGCCGGACGAACGCCATGGTGGTGGCGATGGTCTGGTTGCCGGAGCCCTTCTTGACCGCCTTGTACGCGTCGTCGCCGGGCAGCTCCAGCTTGCGCGGCCGCACCTTGCGGGTCGGCACGTAGCCGCCGAGCTCGCGCCGGCGGTCGTGCATGTACTGGATCTCCTCCGAGTTGCGGCCCGGGTGGTAGTAGGGCGCGTAGCCCTCGTCCAGCTGCTTGTCGGTGATCGGCAGGTGCAGCCGGTCGCGGAAGCGCTTCAGGTCCTCGACCGTCAGCTTCTTCATCTGGTGCGTCGCGTTGCGGCCCTCGAAGTTCGGGCCCAGCGTCCAGCCCTTGACCGTCTGGGCGAGGATGACCGTCGGCTGGCCCTTGTGCTCGCGGGCGGCCTTGAACGCGGCGTAGACCTTGCGGTGGTCGTGGCCGCCGCGGCCGAGGTGCTGGATCTCGTGGTCGGTCATGTTCTCGACCATGGCGCGCAGCCGCAGGTCGCCGCCGAAGAAGTGCTCGCGGATGTACGCGCCCGTCTCGGTGGCGTAGGTCTGGAACTGGCCGTCCACCGTGGTGTTCAGCTTGTTCACCAGGACGCCGTCGCGGTCCTGCGCGAGCAGCGGGTCCCAGCTGCGGTCCCAGACCAGCTTGATGACGTTCCAGCCGGCGCCGCGGAACTGCGACTCCAGCTCCTGGATGATCTTGCCGTTGCCGCGGACCGGGCCGTCGAGGCGCTGCAGGTTGCAGTTGACCACGAAGGTGAGGTTGTCCAGGCCCTCGCGCGCCGCCAGGGACAGCTGGCCGAGCGACTCGGGCTCGTCCATCTCGCCGTCGCCCAGGAAGGCGTACACGTGGCTGTCGGAGGTGTCCTTGATGCCGCGGTGCTCCAGGTACCGGTTCATCCGGGCCTGGTAGATCGCGCCCAGCGGGCCGAGGCCCATGGACACGGTGGGGAACTCCCAGAAGTCCGGCATCAGCCGCGGGTGCGGGTAGCTGGACAGGCCGTAGGGGGCCTTCGACTTCTCCTGGCGGAACGCGTCGAGCTGCTGCTCGGACAGTCGGTCCAGCAGGAAGGCGCGGGCGTAGATGCCGGGGGAGGCGTGACCCTGGAAGAAGATCTGGTCGCCGGACTCGCCCTCGGCGTCCTTGCCGCGGAAGAAGTAGTTGAAGCCCACGTCGTACAGCGACGCGGAGGAGGCGAAGGTGGCGATGTGGCCGCCGACGCCGATGCCCGGGCGCTGCGCCCGGGAGACCATCACGGCCGCGTTCCAGCGGGTCGCGTTGAGGATCTTGCGCTCGATCTCCTCGTTGCCGGGGAAGAACGGCTCGTCCTTGGTCGCGATGGTGTTGACGTAGTCCGTGCTGCGCATCTCGGGCACGGCGACACGCTTCTCGCGGGCGCGCTCGATCAGGCGGAGCATCAGGTAGCGGGCGCGCTCACGCCCCCGCTCGTCGATGGCCGCGTCGAGCGACTCCAGCCATTCCGCGGTCTCCTCGGGATCGAAGTCCGGGACCTGACTCGGAAGGCCGCCAATGATGATCGGGTTGCGATCGGATCCGGAAGCCACGCTGTTCCTTCACTGTCGGTCGATACTGAGGTGTGTCGCGCCGCCTCCATCGTGTACCGCGACTCGGAGATCCGTCATCTCTACCGATCGGTAACCGTTCCGCCTGGTGGGCGGGCCGGTCGGGGGGTGTGCGGCGGGCTTCGTCGCCCGTTCTGCGCACCCCCGGGTGTGGTGTTACGAAGAGGTGGTCCGACCTGGGTTCCTCCCGCCCGGAAGGGCGGTCGGGCTGAGGGCCAACAGGAGACTCTACGCCCGCCGGAGCGGTGACCCCGAATGCCGTTCGCATCTCGGGCACGTGTACGGCCGGTCCTGGACCTGCGGCAGGAGTCGAAGCATGATTGGTCGGGGCAGGAAAGGGCAAACGGGTGTGATTCTCGCCACATCACTCGGCGTGTCCCCCTTCCCCACGTCAACCTTTGGGTGGGATCGGGTGTCGGGTACTTGCGCGAACCGCCGCGCACGTGTGGACTACGCCCACAGCCTCGGCACGGACGCCGAGCCGAATACTGGAGGTTATTCCCGTGAGCGCGACCGCGGACCCCGCGGACAAGTCCAACCCGGCAGCTCGTCTCGGCTTCGAATCGGGCCAGATCATCCAGGAGCTGGGGTACGACGAAGACAGTGACCAGGAGCTCCGCGAGGGCATCGAGGACATCACTGGTAGCGATCTCGTCGACGAGGACTACGACGACGTCGCCGACGGCGTCCTGCTGTGGCACCGCGAGGAGGACGGGGATCTCACCGACGCCCTCGTCGACGCGCTGGAGTACCTCGCCGAGGGCGGCCTGATCTGGCTGCTGACGCCCAAGACGGGCCGCGACGGCCACGTCGAGGCGCACGAGATCGCCGACGCGGCCAAGACGGCGGGCCTGTCGCAGACCAGCTCGGTCGCGATCGCCAAGGACTGGGCCGGCACCCGCCTGGCCACCCCGAAGGCCGCGCGCTCCGGGAAGCGCTGACCCACGGCACGATCGACGGCATGACCCTGCGCAGGGCCCCGCTGGAGCATCCTCCAGCGGGGCCCTGCGGCATGCCGGGGCATGTTGTGGCTGCCGCCGGTGCGGATGTTCACCGAGGGCGAAACCATGGGGCCGGGCCTCCGCCAGACTCACCCGAACGGCCGAAACCACCCGGACGGATGCAAGGATGCCCCTGTCCCGAGGCCGCGCTCCGCGGCCTCGGCACCACGATGAGGAAGGTCCCACCATGGCCATCGAGGTCGGCACCCAGGCTCCGGACTTCGAGCTCAAGAACCAGCACGGCGAGCTGGTGAAGCTCTCCGACTTCCGGGGCGAGAAGAACGTCGTCCTGGTCTTCTACCCGTTCGCCTTCACCGGTGTCTGCACCGGCGAGGTGTGCGCGATCCAGAAGGAGCTGCCGCGCCTGCAGAACGACGACGTCCAGGTGCTGGCGGTCTCCAACGACTCGCCGTTCTCGCTGCGCGTCTTCGCCGACCAGGAGGGCCTGGACTACCCGCTGCTCTCCGACTTCTGGCCGCACGGCGAGGTCTCCCGCGCCTACGGCGTCTTCGACGAGGGCAAGGGCTGCGCGGTGCGCGGCACCTTCGTCATCGACAAGGCTGGCGCCGTCCGCTGGAGCGTCGTCAACGGCCTGCCGGACGCCCGCGACGAGCAGGAGTACCTGGCCGCGCTCGGCGCGCTCTGAGTCGCACGCCCCCGTCGGCGCGTTCGGACGGTTGTCCGGACGCGCCGGGTTTTCCTGGCGTGCGGGTGGGGAACCCGGCACTACGATCGGGCCGTTGGCAGGACGGGTGCCCCGTACGGGGCCGCCCGGACCTGCACCACCGGGGGCACCAGCACGTGCCTCCCGCACCTTTGGAGGACTAGTGGGTGTCAGCCTGAGCAAGGGCGGCAACGTCTCCCTCACCAAGGAGGCTCCGGGCCTGACGGCCGTCATCGTCGGCCTCGGCTGGGACGTCCGCACCACCACCGGCACCGATTTCGACCTCGACGCCAGCGCCATGCTCTGCACCGACCAGGGCAAGGTCCGCTCCGACGCCGACTTCGTCTTCTTCAACAACCTCAAGAGCCAGGACGGCTCCGTCGAGCACACCGGCGACAACCTCACCGGCGAGGGCGAGGGCGACGACGAGCAGATCAAGGTCAACCTGGCCGGCGTCCCGGCCGAGGTCGCCAAGATCGTCTTCCCGGTGTCGATCTACGACGCCGACAACCGCCAGCAGAACTTCGGCCAGGTCCGCAACGCCTTCATCCGCGTGATCAACCAGGCCGGCGGCGTCGAGATCGCCCGGTACGACCTCTCCGAGGACGCCTCCACCGAGACCGCGATGGTCTTCGGCGAGCTCTACCGCAACGGCGCGGAGTGGAAGTTCCGCGCCATCGGCCAGGGCTACGCCTCCGGCCTGCGCGGCATCGCGCAGGACTTCGGCGTGAACGTCTGAGGCGTCGACGACCGGGGCGTGAAGCTCTGACCGCGGAGGCGGTTGCATACTCTTGGCCGGGGCCGGTACGGGTGCACTCCCGTACCGGCCCCGGCCGCTGCCTGTCCGCCGCGGTGCGGGCGGGGAGTTCAGGAAGTTCAGGCCGGCGTGCGGGATCGCGCGGCGGTGCGGGGGCGTAGATCTGGGGTACGTCCCGTCGTGCCGGCCGCAGGCCGGAGCCGGCCCGGCAGAGAGGGAGCCCCGGGGACGGGGGGACTGGGAGGAACCAGATGAGTGTCACGCTGGCCAAGGGCGGCAACGTCTCGCTGAGCAAGGCCGCGCCCAACCTGACGCAGGTGCAGATCGGGCTGGGCTGGGACGCCCGCTCGACCACCGGCGCACCGTTCGACCTGGACGCCAGCGCGCTGCTGTGCGGCGGCGGCCGGGTGCTGGGCGACGAGTACTTCATTTTCTACAACAACCTGCGCAGCCCCGAGGGGTCGGTCGAGCACCAGGGCGACAACCTGACCGGCGACGGCGACGGGGACGACGAGGTCGTCCAGGTCAACCTCGACCTGGTGCCCGTCCAGGTCGACAAGGTCGTCTTCGCGGTGTCGATCTACGACGCCGAGGCCCGGATCCAGAACTTCGGGCAGGTGTCCAACGCCTACATCCGCGTGGTCAACGTGACGGACGGGCGCGAGATCGCCCGCTACGACCTCACCGAGGACGCGTCCACGGAGACCGCGATGATCTTCGGCGAGCTCTACCGCTACCAGGGCGAGTGGAAGTTCCGCGCCGTCGGCCAGGGCTACGCCTCCGGCCTGCGCGGCATCGCCCTGGATTTCGGAGTAAACGTCCAGTAAAGTCCGCCGCCGAAAACACGCCCGTGGACATGAAATCGAAAGGTAACTGACCCCGTGTTCCTCCGCACATTCGGATGGTCCTTCGCCATCACGATCGTCGGCCTGATCGCTGCCGGCCTGATCTGGGGGGCCGAAGGGTTCGGCGTCGTGCTGATCCTCTCGATCCTCGAGATCTCCCTCTCGTTCGACAATGCGGTCGTCAACGCCACCGTCCTGAAGCGGATGAACCCCTTCTGGCAGAAGATCTTTCTGACGGTCGGCGTTCTGATCGCGGTCTTCGGCATGCGCCTGATCTTCCCGCTGCTGGTGGTCGGCCTGACGGCCCACCTGGCGCCGGGCACGGTCATCGAGCTCGCCCTGGACTCCAGCAAGACCTACAACGGCCAGACCTACGCCGACTACCTGGAGGCGGCCAACCCGGCCATCGCCGCGTTCGGCGGCATCTTCCTGCTGATGATCTTCCTCGACTTCATCTTCGAGGAGAAGGACTTCAACTGGCTGCGCTGGCTGGAGAAGCCGCTGGAGAAGATCGGCAAGCTGGACGCGCTCTCCTCGGTCATCGCGCTGGTCGTCCTCGCGCTCTCCTCCCGCCTGTTCGCGGCCGAGCACGCCGAGACGGTGCTGTTGGCCGGCCTGATGGGCCTCGCCACCTACCTCGCGGTCAACGGCCTGTCCGGCGTCTTCGAGTCCGGCCTAGAGGAGCAGGAGGCCGCCGAGGAAGAGGCGGAGAAGACCGGCAAGTCGATCATCCAGGTCGGCGGCAAGGCCGCGTTCTTCCTCTTCCTCTACCTGGAGGTCCTGGACGCCTCGTTCTCCTTCGACGGTGTGGTCGGCGCCTTCGCCATCTCCCAGGACATCTTCATGATCACCCTGGGTCTGGGCATCGGCGCGATGTACATCCGCTCGCTCACCGTCTACCTGGTCCGCAAGGGCACCCTGGACGACTACGTGTACCTGGAGCACGGCGCGCACTACGCGATCGGCGCACTGGCGCTGATCCTGCTGGTCTCGATCGAGTACCACGTCCCGGAGCTGGTCACCGGCCTGATCGGCGTCGGCTTCATCGGCGCGGCACTGGCCTCCTCGGTGGTCCGCAACCGGCGCGAGCAGGCGCTGGAGACCTCGGAACCGGAGACGACCTCGGTCTGACCCGCCCCGCAGCACGCGAAGGGCCCCGCACACCTCGGTGTGCGGGGCCCTTCGCGCGGTACGACGGATCAGCCGAGCTGCTGCTCGATCGCGCGGAGCTTGCGCTCCAGCGAGTCCAGCTTCGGCATCGCCAGGGTGTCCTCGTCCAGCGTCAGGTCGATGCTGGACGAGCTGCCGACGGCGGCGCGGGGGCGCCGGCCGGCGGTGAGGGCGGCGGGCTCCAGCGCGGAGGGGCCGACCTTCGCCATCGGGTCCTCGTCGGCTAGGGCAGGCTCCGAAGCGGAGGACTCGCCCGCACCGGCCGCGGTCAGCGCCGGCACCTGGCGGCCGCCGCGGGCCCGGGAGAGCACGCCGCCCTGCGAGCGGGCGATCGCCTTCAGCTCGGCGCGCTCGCGGCGGTCCGCCGAGCGGGCCCGCAGCTTCGCCTCCTGCTTGGACTGCCGTTCCTCGCGGACCTCGTCGACCGCCTCGTCGAGGCTGCGGACGTTCTCCAGCAGCATCAGCGACCAGGCCGCGTAGGTCTCGCGGGGTGCCCGCAGCCAGCGGACGATGCGGATCTGCGGCAGCGGCCGCGGGATCAGGCCCTGCTCGCGCAGCGCCGCCCGGCGGGTCTGCTTCAGCGCGCGGTCGAAGAGCACCGCGGCCGAGATCGACATGCCGGCGAAGAACTCCGGGGCACCGTCGTGCGAGCCGCCGCGCGGCGCGTGCACCCAGTTGAACCAGGCCGAGGCGACCGCGAACAGCCAGACCAGCAGGCGCGAGCCGAGCGCCGCGTCACCGTGGCTGGCCTCGCGCACGGCGAGCACCGAGCAGAACATCGCGGCACCGTCGAGGCCGAACGGGACGAGGTACTCCCAGCCGCCGGAGAGGCCGAGGTTCTGCTGGCCGAAGCCGACCAGGCCGTGGAAGGACAGCGCGGCGGCGACACCGGCGCAGCAGAACAGCAGCACGTAGGAGGCGCCGCCGTACACCGCCTCCTTGCGGCGGCGGCGCTCCTCGCTGCGCTCCCAGGAGTCGGTGTTCTCGTCCGCCTTGTTGTTCTTGACACGCAGCACGGCCACCAGGATGGCGGTGAACAGCAGGGCTGCGCCGCCGATGACGGCCCAGACCAGCTGTATGGAGGAGAGGTTCATCGTGGGTTGGGCCTCGAATTCCGCAGGACAGGGGGATGGAACGCGGTCGGGCACAGGAGGCGGCCCGAGCGGGTCGAGGTCCTGACGAAGCGTCGTGGACGCCACCGCACGAGACGACGGGGACACCTGTGCGGCACCGACGATATCGCGTCCAAAGGCCCGGCATGGTACGGGAGGCGGCGATCACCCGCCAGGCGGAGCACTGACGGTGGCTCATCGTCGCCGTCGGGGTATTGCTCTGATGGGACGATACGAGCACGACGCACGACGGAGGGCGATCACCGGCCGGAAGGCCGGGAGAGGGGGAGGGCGGACGCCATGGTCTCGGTCTGGGAGTTCCTCAAGGGAGACCGCAGAGGAGTGGACTCCGGGGGGCAGTTCAAGGTCACGCTGACCAAGTCCCAACCGCAGCACGCGCTGACCGGCGCGGCGGCGACCACCGGATATCTGTACGTGAACCTGCACTGGACCACCCGTTCGGCCGGTCGCCCGGGCGGCGGTGGCGGGGGGCTGCGCACCCTGTTCGACCTGCGGAACCTGCGGCCGATGGCCCCCCAGTCGCTGGACCGCGCACCGGTCAGCGTCGACCTCGACCTGGCCTGCCTGTACGAGCTGGCCGACGGCACCCGCGGGGTGGTCCAGCCGCTGGGCGGCTACTTCGGCGACCTCAACCGGCCGCCGTACATCAAGCTGAGCGGCGACGACGTCTACGGCGCGCCGTCCGGCGAGACGATGTACGTCAACCTGGAGAAGAAGGACCAGTTCCGGCGGCTGCTGATCTTCGTCTACATCTACGACGACACCCCGGCCTTCGGCCACACCCACGCGACCGTGACGATCGTGCCGCAGACCGGTCCGCGGATCGAGATCAAGCTGGACGAGCGGGCGCCGGCCGCCCGCTCCTGCGCCGTGGTGCTGATCGAGAACTCCGGCGACGGGCAGCTCACCGTCCGCCGCGAGGTCCGCTACGTGCACGGTTTCCAGTCGGATCTGGACCGGCTGTACGGCTTCGGCATGCAGTGGCAGCGCGGCTACAAGAAGCCGACCGGGCCGGCCGCCTGAGACCGGCCCGATCCGGTGCATCCGGGGGCGCGCTGCCACGGCCGCGCGCCCCGGAGGTCAGCGCGGCTGGAACTGCGGGCCCTGCGGCGGCAGCGCGAAGCCCGGTGCCCCGCCGGGCTGCGGGTCGGGCTGAGGGACCGGCGGCTGCGGCTGCGCCTGCTGCTGCGGGTACCCGTAGCCGGGCGCCGGGGGCTGCTGCGGATAGCCGTACCCGGGCTGCTGCTGCGGGTAGCCGTACCCGCCGCCCTGCGGGGGCTGCGGCTGAGGGGGAGCGGGCGGGTAGCCGTACCCGCCCGCCCGGGCGGCGGCCGGCTGCGGGTAGCCGTACCCGGCGGGCGCCTGAGGCGGGGCGGGGGTGCCCACGGTCGGCGGGGCACTGGGCGGCGGCGGCAGCGGGGCCGCGGCGGGTGCTGCGGGCGCCAGCGTGTAGATGTCCGGCTCCTCCGGCAGCTCCGCCGCGGGGGCGGCCGGCTCGGGCCCCGGCTCCGGCGCCGCGGCGGGCAGCGCGTCCGCGATCTCCTCGCCGTCCTCGACGGCGATGCCGTAGTCGGTGGCCAGGCCGCTCAGACCGGTGGCGTAGCCCTGGCCGACCGCCCGGAACTTCCAGCCGCCGGCCCGCCGGTAGAACTCGCCGGCGACCAGCGCGGTGACGTCCCCGCTGTCGGTGACCGGGAACTCGGCGAGAGGATCGGCTCCCTCGCCGGCCCCGGCGTCGAAGACCAGCACCCGCAGCCGCGGCACCGACGGGAACGAACCCTCCTCGGAGGAGCCGGCCAGGACGACCCGCTCGATCTCCTCCGGCAGCCGGCCGAGGTCGATCTCGACCGCGTCCGAGACCTCGTCCCCGTGCCCCGCCTGCTGCTTCGGCACGTGGCGCACCAGGCCCGTGGGGTGCCTCGGCTGGTTGTAGAAGACGAAGTCGGCATCCGAACGGACCTTGCCGTCGGCGGCGACCAGCAGCGCGGAGACGTCCACGTCGGGTGCGCCAGGCGTCGCCGACCAGCGCAGCACGGCGCGGACCGCGGCGGCCGTCAGTGGGATGTTGGCGCCCTTCGCCATCACGTGCGTCATGCCCCAATCCTGCCCGGCCCCGCCCCCCGCGGACAATGCGGGCCGGCACCGCCCCGGCGGGGGGTTTTGTGTCGCACCGGGTAACCTTCCGAGAATTCGATGTTTCAGGTCTTTGCAAAGCCCTGAAGGACCGTACGATTGGCGGCCAACGGCTCCCGGTACACCACCCACCTCGGCGAACGCGACGCGGCGGACGCGAGGGCGACCGCGCCGCCCCCACCCGCGAAACCATCGGGCCCCGCCGTTCGTCCCTGTTGTCGGGACGTCAGCCGAATCCCGCCCGGTGACCGGGCCGTCACCACGATCACAGGGAGAGCAGCTTGCGCCACTTCGGCCACCTCGCCGACGACGTCCGCGAACGACTCTTCCTGCACCAGCCGGTCGCCTTCGGGCTCGACAGCGACGCCGCGGTGCTCTCCACCGCGCTCGGCGCCACCCTCTACAGCCCGGCCACCCGCACCACGCTCGCCGCCGACATCCGCAAGCAGGCCGCCCGCGGCGTGGTCTCCATGGTGCTCTGCCTGGAGGACGCGATCGCCGACCACGAGGTGCCGGCCGCCGAGGCCAACCTGGTCGCCCAGCTCGGCGGGCTGGCCGCCGCCGGCGACACCGACCTGCCGCTGCTGTTCGTCCGGGTCCGCGCCGCCGGGCAGATCACCGACCTCGCCGAGCGCCTCGGCCCCGCCGTCCGGCTGCTGGCCGGCTTCGTCGTGCCCAAGTTCACCGAGGAGAGCGGCGGCCCCTTCCTGGAGGCGCTCACCGCCGCCGAGGAGCGCTCCGGCCGGCGCCTGTTCGCCATGCCGGTGCTGGAGTCGCCCGAGCTCGCCCACCTGGAGACCCGCCGCGAGGAGCTCTTCTCGATCGCCCGGCTGCTGGAGAAGCACCGCGAGCGGATCCTCGCCGTCCGGCTCGGCGTCACCGACCTGTGCTCCGCGTACGGGCTGCGCCGCTCGCCCGACCTCACCGCCTACGACGTGGCCCTGGTGGCCGGCGTCATCGGCGACGTGGTCAACGTGCTCGGCCGCGCCGACGGCACCGGCTACACCGTGACCGGCCCGGTCTGGGAGTACTTCCCGGTACAGGAACGGATGTTCAAGCCGCAGCTGCGCCGCACCCCGTTCGCGGAGGCGCACCCGCCGGCCGACGGCGTCCGGCAGCGCATCATCGAGCACGACCTGGACGGTCTGATCCGCGAGATCGAACTCGACCGGGCCAACGGCCTGCTCGGCAAGACCTGCATCCACCCCAGCCACGTGCCCGCCGTGCACGCCCTCTCGGTCGTCACGCACGAGGAGTACTCCGACGCGCGGGACATCCTCAGCCGGGACGGCGGCGGCGTGCTGCGCTCCGCGTACACCAACAAGATGAACGAGGCCAAGCCGCACCGCGCCTGGGCCGAGCGGGTGCTGCTGCGGGCCGAGGTCTTCGGCGTGGCCCGCGAGGACGTCAGCTTCGCCGAACTGCTCGGCGCCTGCCTCTGCGGCTGACCCCGCCCGCCGCACCGCGGCACCCATGCACGACCGCACCGCCGCACCACCGAAAGCAGGAGCCTTGACAGCACAGCACGCCGCCCCGGCGCCCTGGACCGGCCAGTGGGTCACCGACCGGCTCGGCATCGGGCTCACCGGCTCGCCGGAGCTGCGGGAGCTGATCGGGCTCGCCCTGCGCCGCAACCCGCGCCGCGCCCACCTGCTGGTCTCCCACGTGCTCGGCAAGCACGTGCCCCAGCACCCCGCCGTGGTGCACGGCGCCGGCCTGGAGCTCGGCCGGCGGGTCCGCGAGCTGCTCGGCGACGAGCAGGCCGCCCGCGCGGTCGTCCTCGGCTACGCCGAGACCGCCACCGCGCTCGGCCACAGCGTCGCCGACGGCCTGGACGCCCCCTACCTGCACTCCACCCGCCGCCCGGTCGACGGCGTCGAGCCGGTCGGCGGCTTCGAGGAGGAGCACTCGCACGCCACCTCCCACCTGCTGCTGCCGGAGGACCCGGAGCTGCTGGCCGGCGACGGCCCGCTGGTGCTGGTCGACGACGAGTTCTCCACCGGCAACACCGTGCTCAACACCGTCCGGGCGCTGCACGCCGCGCACCCCCGCGAGCGGTACGTGGTCGTCGCCCTGGTCGACCTGCGGACCCAGGCCGACCGCGAGCGCCTCGACAAGGCCGCCGCCGAGCTCGGCGCCCGGGTCGACCTGGTCGCCACCGCCACCGGCGGCGTCCGGCTGCCCGCCGACGTGCTCGCCCGTGCCCAGGAGATCGTCGACGCGCAGCCCGCCGCCGCGCCGCTGCCCGAGGGCCCGCTCGCCCCCGTACACCGGGCCGTCCTCGACTGGCCCGCCGACCTGCCCGACGGCGGCCGGCACGGCTTCACCCGCGACCACCGCCACCGCCTCGACACCGCCCTGCCCGACCTCGCCGCCCCGCTCGCCGAGCTGCTCGCCGAGCACCGCCGCGTCCTCGTCCTCGGCTTCGAGGAGCTGATGTACGCGCCGCTGCGCCTGGCCGGCGCGCTCGCCGACCGGCTCGGCGGCGACCGCGTACGCTTCTCCACGACGACCCGCTCCCCGGTGCTCGCCGTGGACGACCCCGGCTACGCCATCCGCACCCGGCTGGCCTTCCCCGCCCACGACGACCCGGCCGACCGCTCCACCGAGCGGTACGCCTACAACGTCGCGCCCGGCACCGACCCCGCCCGCCGCTTCGACGCCGTCGTCCTGGTGGTCGACACCCCCGGCGACACCCCCGCCCTGCACGAGGGCCCCGACGCCCTGCTGCGGCAGCTGCGGGCCGTCACCGACCAGGTGGTGCTCGCCGTTCTCCCGGCGTACCGGCCCGGGTCACCCCGCTGACGCCTCCGCCCCCCACCATCGACAGCGCACCTCCCCCACGTAAGGCGACCATGACGACCACCCTGCCCGCGCCGCTGTTCGGCCCCGCGTTCTCCTCGTATTCGGCCGAGGACGTGACCTGGCTGCTCAAGGACCTCTCCGGGGTGGCCCTGGAGGCGCCCACCGAGGAGCGCGAGGAGGCCGTGCAGTCCGGCGGCGCCCACTACGCCGAGTCGCTGCCGATCGAGTACCAGCCCAGCCCCGAGTACCAGGAGCTGTACCGGCAGGCGCTCGCCGAATCCGCCGAGCGGATCGCGCTGGCCGTCGGCACCGTCGCCGAGACGCTGCTGCGCGAGCGCGGCCGTCACCTGGTGCTCGCCTCGCTGGCCCGGGCCGGCACCCCGGTCGGCGTGCTGATCCGCCGTTGGCTGGGCTTCGCCCACGGCCTGGACGTCAAGCACTACACCGTCTCCATCGTGCGCGGCCGCGGCATCGACACGGTGGCCCTGCGCCACCTCGCCGCGCACCACGACCCGGCCTCGGTGGTCTTCGTCGACGGCTGGACGGGCAAGGGCGCGATCACCCGCGAACTCGACGAGGCGCTCAAGGGCACCGGTTTCGACCCGGACCTCGCGGTGCTCGCCGACCCCGGCCGCTGCGTGCGCACCTTCGGCACCCGGGACGACTACCTCATCCCGTCCGCCTGCCTCAACTCCACCGTCTCCGGCCTGATCTCGCGCACCGTGCTGCGCGCCGACCTGATCGGGCCGGACGACTTCCACGGCGCCAAGTTCTACCGCGACCTGGCCGGCGCCGACGTCTCGAACGACTTCCTCACCGCCGTCTCGGCGCACTTCCCGGCCGTCCGGGCCGCGGCGGAGGCCTCCGCCGGCGCACTCGCCGCCGAGGACCGCACGCCCACCTGGGAGGGCTGGGCGGCCGTCGAGCGGATCAGTGCCGAGTACGGCATCGACAACGTCAACTTGGTGAAGCCGGGGGTCGGCGAGACCACCCGCGTCATGCTTCGCCGGGTGCCCTGGCGAGTGCTGGCCCGGCGCGGTGCCGGCGCCGACCTCGACCACGTCCGGCTGCTCGCCGAACAGCGCGGCGTCCCGGTGGAGGAGGTGGACGGCCTGCCCTACTCCTGCGTGGGCCTGATCCACCCCCGCTACTCCCGCGGGGCGACCGGTGCCGACGGCACGGCGGTGCAGACCGCCGAGGGCGGCGAAGTTCTCACGAAGGAAAGTTGATGCCGAATCAGCAGCCGAGTCAGTTCCTGGTCGCGAGCGACCTCGACCGCACCCTGATCTACTCCAACCGGGCACTCGCCCTGGACGTGCCGGACCGGCTCGCCCCCCGGCTGCTCTCGGTGGAGGTCAACGACGGCCGGGCGCTCTCGTTCATGACCGAGCAGGCCGCCGAGCTGCTCGTGGCACTGACCCGGCTCGCCGTCTTCGTGCCCGCCACCACCCGCACCCGCGCCCAGTACGAGCGGGTCAACCTGCCCGGGCCGACGCCCGGGTGGATCCCGAAGTACGCGATCTGCGCCAACGGCGGCCATGTGCTGGTCGACGGCGTCTGGGACCGCGACTGGCACGCCGAGGTCCGCGGCCGGCTCGCCGCCGCCAGCGCCCCGCTCGCCGAGGTCGTCGAGCACCTGGCGATCAGCGCCGACCCGGAGTGGACGCACAAGCGCCGGGTCGCCGAGGACCTCTTCGCCTACCTCGTCGTCGAGCGCGCCGACCTGCCCGAGGGCTGGCTGGAGGAGCTCACCGGCTGGTGCGCCGAGCGCGGCTGGACGGTCTCCCTCCAGGGCCGCAAGGTCTACGCGGTGCCGGCCCCGCTCACGAAGAGCGAGGCCCTCGCGGAGGTAGAGCGCCGGACGGGCGCGGCCACCGTGCTCACCGCCGGCGACTCGCTGCTCGACGCCGAGCTGCTGCTCGCCGCCGACGCGGGCTGGCGCCCCGGCCACGGCGAACTCGCCGACACCGGCTGGACCGCGCCCGGCGTCACCGCGCTCACCCAGATCGGTGTCGCGGCCGGCGAGGAGATCGTCCGGCGGATGCTGGAGCGCGTCCGGGCCGGGGCGGCCGTCCGGGCCTGATCCGTTCCGTCAGCCCGTTGTACGGGCCCGGCCGCCCGGCCGGGCCCGATCTTCTACGTTCTGCGTTCTACGTGCTGCGTTCTTCGTCCGGCGTTCTATGTTCGCCGTTCAGCCGCAGCAGCCGCCGCCGCAGCACCCGCCGCCACCGCTCGGCGCGGGGGCCGCGGCGGCGCCGCCGCTCGCCGCGCCGGTCACGGCGACGGTGGAGAGCAGCTTCACCGTGTCGGCGTGGCCCTCCGGGCAGACCGCGGGGTCGTTGGCCCGGGCCATGGTGCGGCGGAGTTCGAAGGTGGCTCCGCAGGAGCGGCAGCGGAAGTCGTAGCGAGGCATAGCGGCAGGGTACCGACGCGGCCGCTCAGACGGCAGTACCGACGGGTTCGGCCCGCGCGGTCCGCTCCGGCTTCGGCCGCACGTAGACCTGCTTGCGGACCCGGGCGACCACCGAGCCGTCCGCCGCCAGCACCTCGGTGTCGAACCAGACCAGCGCCTTGCCGCCGTCGGCCGTCAGCTCGCGGATCTCGGCCAGCCGGTCGTCGGTGAGGACGAAATCGGCGACGATGTCGCCGCGGCCGGGGGAGACGAAGTCGATCTCCGCGGCGCTGTCCCAGACGTAGTAGTCCGAGCCGAGGTTCTGCATCACCAGCAGCATCCAGAACGGGTCGGTCATGGCGAAGATCGAGCCGCCGAAGTGCGTCCCGACCCAGTTGCGGTTCAGCCGCCCGAGGCGCAGCCGGACCTTCGCGGTGCGGAAGTCGTCGTCGACCGCGAGCACCTTGATGCCGGCGAACAGGAACGGCGGCCAGAGGTTGATGCCGCGCCGGAAGGTGGCTGCGGTGAGCGTGCGCTTGCGTGCCATGGGCGCGACTCTAGCAGTAAGTTACTGGCGAGTAATGTGGTGTGGGTCACGTCCGCGGGCGCCCCCGACCGGCCCTAGCGCGGGCCTCGGATCATCGTCACCACCTCGGCCGCGGTCTCCCGCACCGCCGCCAGCTCGGTGAGGAAGTGCCAGTAGTCGGGGTGCCGGCCCGCCTCCTCCAGCGAGGCCACCGCCCGGTCCAGCCGGGCCACCGCAGCGTCCAGCGGGGCCGCGTGCCGCGGGTCCGGCGTCTGGCGGCCCGTCATGGCCAGGCGCTGGGCGTCCCGCAGGGCGAACCGGGCCCGCTCGATCTCCTTGTGCGGATCGTGCGAGACCTCGTTCAACTGCCGCAGCCGGTCGTTGACCGCCGTCACCGACTCCTCCGCCGTCTTCAGCACGGCGCGCACCGTCCCGATCGCGCCGGTCGCGTCCGCCCAGCGCTGCTCGTCCCGGGCCCGCGCCGCCTCGGCCAGCTTGCCCGAGGCCGTCGCCACCGCCTCCGCCGTCTGTGCCGGCACCCGCTGCAGGTCCTGCCAGCAGGCCACCGAGAACCGCCGCCGCAGCTCGCTCAGCGCCGGCTCCACCGTGCCCGCCCGGGTCTCCAGCGCCTGCACCCGTGTCCGCAGACTCGCCACCCGGCGGTCGATGTCCCGCGCCCGCTGCGGCAGTTGCGCCGCCTGCTCACGGACCGCCTCCGCCCGCCGCGCCACCTCCTGCGCACGCTGCAGCGTCGCCGGGACCCCGTGCCGGGCCACCCCCTCGTTCATCCGGGTCAGCTCCGGGCCCAGCTCCGCCAGCCGCGCCGCCAGGTCGTCCGCCTTCAGCCCGGCCGACCGCACCTCCTCCAGCGCCGTCGTCGCCGCCAACAGCGCCTGCCGGGCCTTCTCCACCGCCGGCGCCACCCGGATCAGCTGCGACTCCGCGTGCTCCACCAGCGGCTGCAGCCGCCGCACGAAGGCGTCCAGCTCGACCCGCTGCGCCTCCAGGTCCCGCTTCGCCTGGTCCAGCTGGCGGCGCGCCCGCCCCGCGGCGGCGGCCTCCAGCTCCGGGTCCTCCAGGTCGTACGCGTCCAGCGCCGACAGGTAGCCGACCGTCACCTCGTTGATCCGCGCGGTCAGCGCCCCGAAGTCGGCCTGCGCGCGGCCCGCCGCGGCACCGTCCTCCGCGGAGCGGATCGTCTCCAGGGCGAGCTGGGCGTCGCGTTGCGCCGAGTCGAGCTCGTAGAAGGTCTGCTGCGCAGCGTCCCGGGCGGCCATCGCCTCGGCGCGCGCCCCCTCGCCCCGACGAAACCAGCCGCCCCGCCCGCCGCCACCGCCGGCCACCCTCACCACGCGCTCCCTGCTGCTCGTACGCCTGATCCAGGCCCATTCTTCCCGATCGCCCCGACCGCCCGGGACCCGCCGTCCGACGCCATCCGGACGGTGGCGGCGGGCGACCCCCCGGACCAGGTACGCTAGGCCTCCGTCGTGCACCCGGGCACCCCCGTGTGCCGCGGCACGGGCGCATAGCTCAGCGGTAGAGCGCCGCCCTTACAAGGCGGATGTCGGCGGTTCGAAACCGTCTGCGCCCACCGGCTGCGAACAGCACGAAAGCCCCGGACCGGTCCCGGTCCGGGGCTTTTCGGCATCCGGGTGTCCGAAGTCGATCCTCACCCGCCCAGGCGGGCGATCACCTCGCGGGCGGTGCCGATCTTGCGCTTCTGGAAGGCGCTCAGCCTGGCCAGGACGGCGGACTTCTCCCCGATCAGGTGTGTCTGGATCTCCGCCTCGGCGGCGCTCCAGGTCTGCAGCAGGCCCGTCTCGGTCTTGCAGTCCAGGTCCGCCAGCGCCACGGCCTTCTCCTGCTCGGTCGGCTCGGCGGTGTCGAAGGCCGGGTCCCCCACGGACGCCATCGGGTCCCGGTAGCGGTGGCCGTGGCGTGCCATGCAGGCCGACCAGGCGCGGAAGGCGTTCACCACCGCGGGGCTCTCCAGGGACCGCTTGAAGCCGTCCGTGTCGATCGCGGAGGCGGCGGCGATGTCGGACTCGGGCCGCGGACCGCCGTCCAGTCGGGTCTCGGCGTCGCCGTAGCAGCCGCCGGTCGGGATCGGGCGGCCGTCGGGGCCCGTCGACAGCGGCTCTCCCGTGCGGGTCACCCCGAGCAGGACCGCCTGCTGTGCCTCGGTGGGCTCCGCGGGGGCCGCGGGCCGGCCGGCCGACCGGGCGAGGTGGTACCCGCGGTCGTGGGCGGCCTCGCGGTCCGTGATCCCGTAGCGCCTGGGGGATTCGGCGGCCGGCGGCGGGTTCTCCGGCACCCGGTAGCCGAGGCCGAACCCGCGCAGGCACTCGTTGGTCAGCAGGACCTTGGCCCGATCGACCGCGTAGGACTCGTCGGCGGTGAGGGCGAACCCGTCGATGGGCAGCGGGACTCGCCCCGGGGCCACGGCCGAGGGGCGGACCTCCGGCTGCCGGTCGCTGCTCCGGCCGCCGGCCGCCGAACAGGAGGCCGTCGCCGTCAGCGCGGCAGCGACGAGCACGAGTGTGCGTGCCGCGCCGGCCGGCGAACCCTGTCGTCCCAGCACCACTGCATCTCTCCCCACAGAGGCACGGCGGCCGCGCGGAGCGCGCGACCGCCACGAATTCACGACGGGTCAGCCGAAGTCGGCGCAGTTCTGGCTGACGGCCGTGTTCCGGAAGTACACCGAGGCGTTCTCGTTGTAGGTGTTCGAGAGCTGCCAGGCGGCCGGGTACTCGGTCCTCCGGAACTTGTCGCAGGGGCCGGAGTAGCCGCTGTTGTAGTAGATCGTCACGCTGGAGTCGATGCTCCAGATCCGGGCCTTCGCGGAGGCCGCGTTGTTCTTCAGGCCCTGGCCCTGCCCCTTGCCGCCGCTCAGGAAGGTGTAGTCGGCCAGGTTGTAGATGCCCTCGCCGCCGTCCGGGGTGGAGGAGTGGATCGCCGTGTGCGAGCCGGCGTAGCCGGTGTTGAAGTACAGGACGATGCACTGGGCGTCGCAGTCGGTGTTCGTGTTGACCGTGATCGCCGCGCTCGCCGGGGAGGCCGTGGCGAGCGCGCCGACAAGTGCCGACATCGCCACTGATGCGGTGACAAGTGCCTTACGGACAGAGAGCATTGCTTCCCCAGGTGCTGGACGGTGATCGGGTCCGGACGGGCGCGATTCCCGCTCTCCGGTGGAGTTGTCGCAGGTCAGCGCCCATCCGCAGCTGAGGATTTCATGATCACCGTATCGTCTCCGTAGCGTCGGCCCGCCCCTTTCCGGGACCGAAGCGGCCATGGCCGGTTGGGTCCACCCGAAAGATCTTCCCTCCGCCGCGCGTTGCGGCGAAGCTCGTATCCGTCAGCCGGGGAGACCGGCCGGCAGGCGAAGGGCCGGGGAACGTGCCGCCGCGGGGCGCGCTCGTCGGAGTGCCGTCGCCACCGTCCGCCGTATCCGCCCGAGGCCAGATCTGACTGATCGTCAGATCGCTGTCCTCCTGGGCGAATCCTTCGGAGATGTTCCCGCCCGTGTCCGGGCGTCGATGCCTCGTGGCCCGTACCGATTGTGAGACCGCCATGCCCAAGTCCCGCCGCCTCATGCTTGCCGCGGCTTCGCTCGCCGCCCTGCTCGCTCCGGTCGCCGCCGCCGGTCAGTCCCACGCGGCGTCCGTCGCGACCTGGGACAAGGTCGCGATGTGCGAGAGCAGTGGGATCTGGACCAGGGTCAGCAACACCTCGCCGACCTACTACGGCGGCCTGCAGTTCAGTTCGAGCACCTGGGCCGCGTACGGGGGCCGCCAGTACGCGCCGCAGGCGAACCTGGCCACCAAGCAGCAGCAGATCCTGATCGCGGAGAAGGTGCTCGCCGCGCAGGGGCCCGGTGCCTGGCCGCACTGCGGTGCCTCCAACGGGCTCGGGTCGGACACCGCCGTTCCCTACCCGCAGGGCTCGGGCGGCGCCACCCCGTCCGGCGGGACGGCGCACGTGGAGATCGTCGGGGCGGACGGGTCGATGTACAACAACGACGGCAACTACGCGGCGGGCAGCTGGTCGACCTGGACGAGGATGGACGGCGCCGATCTGGTGTCGCTGGCGAGCGCGTCGGTCGGCAGTACTGCCCACTTCTTCGCGGTGGCGGCGGACGGCCGGGTGTACACCCGCGATGCGGACTACTCCGCGGGCCGCTGGAGCGACTGGGCGGAGGTCCCCGGTGGTGCGGGCGGTGCGAAGGCCGTCACGGCGACGGCCACCGGCAGCACCGTGCACGTGGAGATCGTCGGGGCGGACGGTGCGATGTACAACAACGACGGCAACTACGCCGCGGGTACCTGGTCGACCTGGACGAGGATGGACAGCGCCAACCTGGTCTCGCTGGCCAGTGCCACCACGGGCAGCACCAGCCACTTCTTCGCGGTGGCGGCGGACGGCCGGGTGTACACCCGGGACGCGGACTACTCCGCGGGCCGCTGGAGCGACTGGGCCGAGGTCCCCGGTGGTGCGGGCGGTGCGAAGGCCGTCACCGCCGCGGCGACCGGCAGCACCGTGCACGTCCAGATCATCGGCTCCGACGGTGCGATGCACAACAACGACGCCGACTACACGGCGGGCACGTGGTCGACCTGGACCAGGATGGACGGCCCCGCTCTGAAGGCCGTCGCCAGTGCGGCGGCGGGCAGCATCGCCCACTTCTTCGCGGTGGCGGCGGACGGCCGGGTGTACACCCGCGATGCGGACTACTCCGCGGGCCGCTGGAGCGACTGGGCCGAGGTCCCCGGCGGCGCGGGCGGCGCGAAGGCCGTCACCGCCGCGATCACCGGCTGACACCGCCGCCCGAGCGGCGCCCGAACGGCGCCTGCCCGGCGCCCTCAGGGCCGTCAACGCCACCGAACAGCAAACGACTTCACCGATCACACTCTTCAGGAGACAGCCATGCCCTCGATCAACCGCACCGTCCTGCGCACCCTCGCCGTCCCGTCCCTGGCCGCCCTGATGGCGACGGGCGCCCTGGCGGCCACCCCGGCCCACGCCTCCACCGGCTCCACCGTCGCCTCCGTGGTCACCGGCGAGATCGGCAACGGGCCGTGCGCCCACGGCGGTTACACGAGCGGCGACGGCACCTCTAACTCCTGTGGTTCGGGCGGTCACAAGGCCCACAGCTGGTGCGCGGACTTCGCGGGCTGGGCCTGGACCAGGGCCGGTGCCGGCCACCTCGGCTACCTCAGCGGCGCGGCAAGGGACTTCTACGACTACGGCGTCAAGTACGGCACCCTGCACAGCACTCCGAGCGTCGGCGACGCCGTGGTCTTCAACTACAACCGTTCGGCCGACTGGGCGGACCACGTCGCCATCGTCACCGCCGTCTCGGGCGGCAGCGTGACCGTCACCGGCGGCAACCAGGCCACCAGCCAGTACCCGGACGGCCGGGTCACCTCCAACACCACCACCAACTGGGGTGTCGGCGCCCGACCCTGGGGCCAGACCATCAGCGGCTACATCTCGCCCGTCGGCGGCTCGACCTCCCCTGCCCCGGGGACGGGTACGGCGCACGTGGAGATCGTCGGGGCGGACGGGTCGATGTACAACAACGACGGCAACTACGCGGCGGGCAGCTGGTCGACCTGGACGAGGATGGACAGCGCCAACCTGGTCTCGCTGGCCAGTGCCTCCACGGGCAGCACCAGTCACTTCTTCGCGGTGGCGACGGACGGCCGGGTCTACACCCGGGACGCCGACTACGCGGCGGGTACGTGGAGCGACTGGGCGGAGGTCCCCGGTGGTGCGGGCGGTGCGAAGGCCGTCACGGCGACGGCCACCGGCAGCACCGTGCACGTGGAGATCATCGGCTCCGACGGTGCGATGTACAACAACGACGGCAACTACGCCGCGGGTACCTGGTCGACCTGGACGAGGATGGACAGCGCCAACCTGGTCTCGCTGGCCAGTGCCACCACGGGCAACACCAGCCACTTCTTCGCGGTGGCGGCCGACGGCCGGGTCTACACCCGCGACGCCGACTACGAGTCGGGCACGTGGAGCGGCTGGGCCGAGGTCCCCGGCGGCGCGGGCGGCGCGAAGGCCGTCACCGCGACCGTGACCGCGAACAACGCCCACGTGGAGATCATCGGCTCCGACGGCGCGATGTACAACAACGACGCCAACTACGCCGCGGGCACGTGGTCGACCTGGACGAAGATGGACAGCGGCACCTTCAAGTCGCTGACGAGCGCGTCCGTCGGCAACACCAGCCACTTCTTCGCGGTGGCGGCCGACGGCCGGGTCTACACCCGCGACGCCGACTACTCCGCCGGCCGTTGGACCGACTGGACGGAGGTCCCCGGCGGTGCCGGCGGCGCGAAGGCCATCACCGCCACCGTCACCAGCTGACACCGCTCGACCGCGGCCGACCGCCGTCCTGGAGCACGCCGACGGCCGGATCGAGCGCACCCGGGTGCCGTTCGTGATCGGCGTCGACGGCGCGGGCAGC